>JACRDE010000229.1 GCA_016212935.1 Desulfomonile tiedjei
ATACCGGAATGACGCGTCGCGCCGGGGATATATTGGAACGCCAAAAATCAGTCACATCATCCAAAATGGACGTGCTCACCAGAATGAAGGAAATGTGCGGCGACTCGTTGAGGGTTTTGCAGAGCGGCCGCTCCTTGAACCGTTTTGGGGAGATCCTTCACGGGGGTTGGCTTGAGAAGCGCACCTTGGTGGACACAATCAGCAACAATTCAATTAATGAATATTACGAAAAGGCCCGCGAGGCTGGCGCACTCGGAGGGAAACTCCTCGGCGCCGGTGGTGGTGGGTTCCTTCTTTTTTACGTGGAGAAGCAGAATCAAGACCGGGTCAGAGATGCCCTGCCCGAGCTAAAGGAACTTCCTTTTCTGTTCGAACCCCAGGGAAGCAAGGTCATCTATGTTTCTGACGACATGTGATTCGGACACGCTCTGCAACGCGTATAGTGCTCATCTGAAGGGATGTCCCTTTCAATTAGACATCCCAAACGGCAATTACTTATACCAATGCTCGTTCAGAGCAGTAAGAATTTGGGCGACCAGCTTTGTAAAGAAGGGTTTCCCTGATTTTACTCCTTTGGTTGAGGGTTAGTATTAGGTGCCACTGCCGGCAAGCCCTGGAGTGTTTCCATCGTTGGCTCTCCTGGACGAGCCAGCGATGACATTCGTCAAAGATCAATGACGCCCTATTGGCCACCACGGGAGTCCGGGCATTACTTTTCACAGCATGAATCAGTAATCCAACACGAAAGGCACACTGGCATCAAGCCATGTGGACCCATTCAGGTTCTTTTTCCCCTGCAATGAATACCTCATAATGCTCAGGAGCTTCCAAAAGGGGCTCAATTTTCTTGCTGTATTCTTTCCGCTTGTCGCTGGTCCGCCATTCTCTCCAACGTTTCCTGTTCACCCACGTGCTGATCACCAGAATCTTGTGCGGATCGTCGGCGCAAAAGAGAGTTTCCCCGGAGACGTAACCCGGCCGCACTGTCACAAGCGATCTCAGCTCCATAAGATGCTTGTATGCTTCTTTGATGCCGGTCTCTTTAAATTTCCTTGTGATCAAGACCTTTACCGCCATTGTCTTCCCCTTTCGCAAAGCCGTTGAGGCACTGAGGTTGAACGAACTCCACTGACTCCCAGCCGTCTATGCCAAACGATAGGCGGCGATTCATCCGGCCTTTCCGCTCGGCCCTGCATCGCCGGCTGACGCGTTTGAAGCGCCTTATAGCAGTTGTCAAAAATAAAGTCCGTTTCCTCGTCATTCCTGCGAAGGCAGGAATCCAGAGTCTGGACCCCGGATCAAGTCCGGGGTGACGCGACCACTCCAGTAAATGGGACAAGAATTTTGGCAATTGCTATAGAAACTCCGTCCCTCCGGTTGAAAAACGTTTGACAAGCGAATCCGTCACAAGGTCTTACACTGTCTATAGAATATCACTTCAACACTATTGCCTGGTAGAATTTTCACGATCAACTGCGCAATACGGTGCTCATTCAACGTGAATAGTTATCTGAGCCGCATCCTTGTTCGGAGTAACAGCGAAAACATTATGTGTACCGCGTTCCATTTTCCAGGAAAACTCGTATGGGGGGGGAGTACGAGCGATCTCCACCCCATCCATTACCCACAGCACATATTCCACCACGGAATCAGGAACAGCGCGAAACAGCACGCGACCGGAATTATGTCGTGACATTACAAATCTATTGAAATTATGAGGATTCACGATCTCGATCCCATTAGTCCTGCCGTGGCTGCGATCGGCCACCCGGAATCGATTCCTCGAACCCGCTGTAGGGTTCATCAGCCGAAATCTGCCACGACCATGCTCCGATTCTCTGCGGTCCAGCCACTGAGCGTAATCCGGTCCCAGATAGTGGCGATCGTTGTCATGCGGCAAATCGCACGGAGCCTGGGCCGCAGATTGAGAGTGAACGAGTTCCCTTGTCGTATATGGGCAACCGGGAGTGGCCAGCTTGCCGGACATCGAGCACACGGATTGCTCGATGATCCCCGGCGGCCTTTGGAATTCCTCGGGCGCCTGAGCAGCGTAGAGATGGTTTACGACGCTCTTCATAATGGGTCCCAAGGCGCTCCCTGTGCCTCCAGCGGTAGGCCTGCCGCTGAAATTTCCGCCCCAAAGTCCTATCACATGCCTGGATGTGTATGCGATTATCCAGCAATCCCTATACTTGCTGCTGGTTCCGGTTTTGATTGCCACTGGGAACTTGAAATCCAGATAGTCCGGATTGCCGAACGTGAGCAGCCGGGCCGCCGGGTCAGAAAGAATGTGGCTGATCAGGTAAGCAGTCTCTTTGGAGAATACCCGCGTCTCATACGAGGCCTGGTTTTCAATGAAGCACAGAGATCTGAATATCCCCCCGCGTGCAAAAGCGTCGTACGCCTGGACCAGCCGTAGAAGGCTTACCTCGACATTTCCTATGGCCAAACCCAAACCGTAATTCTCGCCCTTCATGGCATCCGGCCCGACCACTTCCAATCGATTCAGCAAGTCGTAGAATTCGTTTACGCCGATTGACCGGATGGTTTGCACAGCTGGTATGTTAAGAGAATTCCCGAGCGCCGAGCGTATGTTCACCGGCCCGTACCAACGACGATCCGCATTATAGGGTAAGTAGTCACCTTGCGGCGTATTATAGCTCCTGAAGGTATCCGGTATCTCGGATGACGGTATCATACCTTTTTCAAGAGAAAGGGCGTACAAAAGGGGCTTCAGGGTCGACCCTGCCCCACGAGTTGCGGTGACAGCGTTGTTGAATCCCTGGCCCTGCTCCGCGTAGCTGAACGAACCCACGAGCGCCAGCACTTCGGCGCTCCTGGCGGAAACGACTACCGCACCGGCCTGCTCTATTCCCAACTGTCCCAAACGAACCCGGTGCGATCGCAGAATTTGCTCAAGTGAGCGCTGAAGCTCCAGATCCGTGGTGGTCTTGATCACGCCTTTCCTGGACGGTTCCAGTCTGAGAACCATTTCTACCAGATGCGGCGCTTCCAAAGGTATGGGCCTATCGGAAAACCGCACAGAATCGCCATGCATGAAAGCCAATCTTTCGCGAGGTATCCATCCGAATTCAGCCATTCCGTCCAGCAGACGGTCTTTTTCAGCTATGAGGCGCCTTTTCCCCTGCTCTCTCCGGGGATCGAACCGCGATGGAGACCGGGGAAGGACTGCCAAGACCGCGCATTCCGCGGAATTTATGGATTGTACGTCTTTGCCGAAATACTTTTTGGCTGCCAATCCGACTCCGCGCACATTCCTGCCCATAGGACTTAGGTTGAGATGCAGCTCCAGAATCTGATCCTTTGAAAGCTGCAGTTCCATTTTTATGGCTGACAGGAACTCAATGATTTTCGAACGAAGTGTTCTGGGGCGAGGTTGTATAAGCCTGACCACCTGCTGGGTGATCGTGGACGCGCCGGATACCGTTTTTCCCCTGGAGAGATTTGTATAGAGAGCCCTGACCACCGCAATTGGGTCAAATCCCGGATGATACCGGAATCTCTTGTCCTCCGCGGCTATAACGCAGAGTTTCAAATGCTCTGGTGTCTTTTCAATCTCGTACCATATGTTAAACCTGTCCCGAGAATCCGGAATCAGGCGCAAGATGCGGTCGCTTCGATCCGTTACAACTATTCCGGCCTTGTTGCGTTGATCCTCTATGGCGTTCCGGTAATCCGGCAAAACCAAATAACATGCCACAGCCACGACAATCAAGAGTCCGGCTAGGACCGCCGCAGCCTTGCCGTTAACCCGAAATTTGGCTTTTGAGCTGGGTTCGGCCATTCACGCCATTTCAATCACCCGGAGAGCCGTTCGACCCCATTAGCGATCGCGTCGACCGCTCGGGTGATATCGGTTTCTGTGGTCATTCTGCCTGTGGTGAACCTCAAAGTTCCTTTGGCCCAATCCACGGGGACATTTATTGCTTCCAAGACGTGAGATATCTTTATTTGGTCCGAATGGCAAGCCGCTCCTGCCGAGGCAGCAACATCCAGCCCGATCTCTTCAAGGATCCGGTTTGCCTCGAGATTGTGAAAGGACAGACTCAGGGTATTGGAAAGTCGCTTTTCAGTGTGACCGTTAAGCCTCACCTCACTCAGACGGCTTTGAATACCTGCGTGAAGCATGTCTCGCATTTTGCGCATGTGATCCATATTCTTGCTGAGGTCGCGGCCTGCGATCTCGCAAGCTCTGCCGAGCCCCACTATTTCAAGCACGTTTTCTGTGCCCGCCCGCCAGCCCATTTCCTGCCCGGCACCGAACATGAATTTCCGCAGATTGATTCCGGTCCTGACGTACAGGGCGCCGATTCCTTTCGGAGCATAAATCTTGTGACCTGCCACGGATAAAAGATCCACTTTCATGGCCTGGACGTCTATCGGCAACTTACCAACCGATTGTGCCGCGTCCGTGTGCATGACTATGCCCCGATCACGTGCCAGGGCCGCTATTTCCTCCACAGGCTGAATTGTCCCGACCTCGTTGTTTGCGTGCATGATCGTTATGAGAACAGTTTCCGGCCTGATCGCCTTTTCCACGCTGGCGGCAGGAACGATGCCGAATTCGTCAACATCCAGGTAAGTGACTTCAAACCCCAGGGGTTCAAGAAAACGGCAAACTTCCAACACAGCTGGGTGTTCGATCTTGCCGGTTATGATGTGATTCCCTTTATTCCTGTAGGCGAAGGCAATTCCAATTATGGCATGATTGTTGGACTCGGTACCGCCGCTGGTAAAAATGATTTCCTCAGGCTGGCAGTTGAGCAGCGCGCAGATCTGCTTGCGAGCGTGTGCAACCGCGCGCTTCGGGGCTATGCCGTACCAATGAGAGCTGGAGGGATTCCCGAATTCTTCTTCGAGAAAGGGCCTCATTGCGGCTATGACTTCGGGATCTAGAGGTGTGGTCCCGTTGTAGTCCAGGTAAATCGGTTTTTTCATTTGCCTTCGCCCATTCCTTCGCCGTGTTGGGGGAAAGGCAGTTAATCCGAATCCCTTCCCAGATTGATTTTGAGCATCTCCACGGAAGCCAGGATTCGCCTTGAGTTCCTGTTCAGTGCCGGCCAATCCTGTGATCTATCATACAAGACCTGAGCCAGACGGCATAGATCTTCAACAATCGGGGCCAGTTGTTTCGGGTCGATTTGCTGTTCCATCACGATACTCCATGTTTTCTGAGGTCCTTGAACCTTCTGGCTTTCACCTCGAAACGCGGCAGTGTGCCGTAAGAGTGGATTTGAATCTCGTACCCGAGGTTGGTTCTTACTCTCAATTCAGTTGACAGGCGCGCCTCCATTTCTTTCTGGGGAATTTCCGCTCCTTCGCTGAGTTCCACTTTGAGCAGAATGTGGTCCACGTCGCCTCTTTTTTCAACCACTACCTCGTATTCGTCACCGAGACCGGGGATCGATCGTACCACGTCCTCTATGGCCGAAGGCGCCAGTAAGACCCCCTTCACTTTTGTGATGTCGTCAGCGCGACCGATCACGCCTCCAGGCATGAGACGATACGTGCGGCCGCAGGAGCACTTATCGTCACTGAATTCCACGATGTCCTTGGAATCGAACCGTATGCAGGGTTGCGCTATTCGATCCAGGGCCGTAATGACCAGCTTGCCCGGCTTGCCCGGCCCCGTGATTGGTTCGCCTGTTTCCATGTCCTCGATTTGAGCAAGGAACATGGCCTCGTTCACGTGCAGCGCTCCGGGCTGGTCTGCGCATTCGAAGCCCCACGCTCCGATTTCGGTGGCACCGACGTGATCGAAAACCTTGGCACCCCAAGCTTGTTCCATTCGTTTTTTCGTCGCGGGTATAAGTGCTCCAGGCTCGCCTGCACAGGTTATTCTCCTTATCCCAAGGTCTGAAGCAGGATTCAAGCCCAACTTGTTTGTCGCTGTATCCGCCATGCCAAGGACGTATGTGGGGGTGCACATCATGGCCGTGGCCTTTATCTCCTGCATTTTCAAAATCCGCGCTTTTGTGTCGAGCACTCCGCCTGGGACGGTTTCGCATCCGATCTTCTCACAGGCGTAATGGCCGGCCCAAAAAGCGACAAATATATTGTAGCCGAATGGGAGGAAAACCCTATCGCTGGGGCGATATCCCTGTGCCCACAATAGTGTTGCCCAGCATTCGGACCACCATTCCCAATCCTGCCATGTATCGGCTTGATAGACCGGCTGGCCTGTCGTCCCGCTAGTCTGCCTGAATTCCGTAACCTCATCCAGAGGCACGCAAAGGGCATCACCGTAAGGGAATGGGTCCTTTCGCTGAATGTCGCGCATCATGGACTTTTCCACCTTGGGAACCTTGGCCACGTCCTCCAGGGATCTAATGTCGTCCGGCTGAATTCCTGCCTGCTGGTAAAGGTTACGATGAAATTTTGACCGCTCGTACGCCCATCTGAAAATTCTGCGGAATTTCTTCAATCTCAGCTCGTCTAACTTTTCTCTTGGAAGAGTTTCCAGGTAGGGATTCCAAAAGGGCACGTCGTAGTTCATGTGGTTCTCCTGGAGCGTGATTCTGGGTGTTCCGTGACAGCTCGCCTGTTTCTATGATCCGCGACGAGCCACTCTTGCCGATAAGTTTTCCTGAGTCTTGCAGTTGGTTCAGTATACGCCGACCTGTGAGTTCAGCCCCATGAATCTGTATTTAAGTGCATCAAGGTCGGAATCGTGTCCCTGCAAGTACGGTTTTCCCGCTTCTATCTCGCTTGAGAGAGCAACCAAGCATAAGCATACCAGCATAAAATTAATTGTCCATCCTTATCTGAATGTTTTTTATTGTGAACTCCGATTCCTGAAAGAGGAGCCAGGCGCTTCTCAAGTCAACGGGGACCATATTTTCTGGACTAGACTTGTTTCGGTCGTGTATACCTAATGGATGTGATGGTCCCCGGACGAGGGTTGGAGTTTGATCATGGCCGGTGCAGAGGCTTCTATGGAAAAGACTAAAATCAGAGCCAGCGAAGTAGTGAAAGATATCAGATCCGGCATGGACGATACTGCCATAATGGAAAAATATCGGCTTTCAGCCGACAAGCTTATGAACCTCCTGAATCAACTCGTGGACCGGGGTTTTCTTTCCCAGGACGAACTGGACGACAGGGTTCAATTGTTTGAGGCCACGGTGGAGCTTATCCTTCAGTTTCCGGCATTCGATGATTCACGCAAGAAGCAATACAACGAGCTTCTTATTCACGCAGCCAGGACCGGAAGCGCTAGGGAAGTCGAACGCCTGTTGAACAACGGTGCTGAGGTCAATACACGCGGCAAATGGGGAATGACTCCTCTGATCTGGGCTGCTTCCAAGGGCCACGCAAAAATCGTAGAAATGCTGGTCAGGCGAGGAGCAAATGCGAACGCCAGGGCCGAAAACGGTAGCACATCGCTTATGTGGAGTTCGTTTGCAGGACATGCACCAATCGTGGAGTATCTGATCAACAGAGGAGCGGACGTAAACGCTCGAGCGGTCTCCGGAAGGACTGCGCTTATTTCGGCATGCTACAACAACCATCTCAATACCGCACAGATCCTGTTGAAACGAGGCGCTGATCCCAACATTCCAGAGAACCAGGGGAAAAGCGCCCTCATGTACGCAGTGGAAAAGAGGAACAAAGAAATGGCGGTGCTGCTATTGAGACACGGTGCCAAAAAAGTGTTGCCTTCTGTCGCAGCGCCCCTCAAAGCATAATTGGTCGATACGCTTGGCAACCGCGATGCCCTTATGAAGGCCCACTTTTTCCGAAAGACTCTCGATCCACAAACAAGTGCAAAGCGGCTATCATTACTGCGCAGGTGATTTTTCCCGATCGGATATGATCGCTGAGGTCTTCCACAGGGATGAGCACTGTTTCTATCTCTTCAGTTTCGTCGGGATTAAGCTTGCCTGCGGGCCGTGCATCCCTGGCGCAATAAACGTAAAACTTGTTGTTAAACAAAGCCGGAAATGGATGAAGCCAGCCCAGTAGTTCAAGATTTTCCGCTATGTAGCCGGTTTCCTCTTCAAGTTCTTCTTTGGCGCTCTGTTCAGGGCTTTGGCCTTGCTTCACCAAACCGCCCGGAGGTTCAAGCGAGAGTTCCCCGCTGCCGTGCCTGAACTGATTCACTAACACAAGTTTATTGTCTGTTGTCACCGGTATGACAGCTACCCAATCGGGAGTTCCAAGCACCTGGAACTCGTGGATTTCGCCGGTGCGGGGAGATTTGCTTCTGTTGATACTCACAGAAAACAGGTTGTACCGTCTGTCTTCTCGGCTGTCCACCAATTCCCATGATAATTCCCTGTCGGATGAACCCATTCGCCTCTCTCCAGGTTTGAATTACGGAAATTACGCCCGTATGAAATAAGATTGATCGGAAAGTAATTATTCAGCCCCAGCGAGATGGGTATTCACGAGGGGACTGAATAGAAGCATCGGAAAAATCGTGTCCATTGTCGCGGGATCATGGTGACGAGTTTCATTTCCCTTTTCCCGTCCCGATGCGCGGCTTGGATTTCCTTTTTTTCACTCCCCAAGGACATGCCCTGATGCACACTCCACAGATAGGTTTTTCAATGAAAGGCCTTTTTGCGAAGTCGCCCACCACTTTATCAACACATCGCTGAAAATACAGAGCTTCGTCCCGGTCTTTGAAATGAGAGTCCGTGTTTTCACCTTTTATTGCCGTGGCCGGACACGCTTCTGCACAAGCCAAACATTTGCCGCAACGGTTCTTGATGGGTTTGTCCGGTTCCAGGTCCGCGTCGGTGAGCACGGTAACAAGCCGGAGGCGCGGACCGCATTCCGGGTTGACCACAAGCAGACTCTTTCCCTGCCACCCTATTCCCGCAGCAATGGCCACCGCCTTATGAGATATGTATGAGGTCCAATTCTTCATATCCAAAAGCTGAGATGCCGGTATAGGCAGGGCTTTGGTTCCGGATTTCTGAAGATACTGGCTTACGCGGATCGCAATGTCGTCAAGACGGTCGTTCACCCTGAGATAGTGTTGCTGGTACAGAGGTGTGGGCGAGTCCACAATAGGATCTATTACGCCGTCGGACAGCCTTATTCCGATGCTTATGGCTCGCTTGTAACCGCTAAGAAGGTCTGCAGGTTCCGTACGTATTCCTCGAAGAGAAGCCAGATCCACTATTCCTACGAAATCGGCTCCATATCCGCATGCCAAGCTTTTCAGTTCTACGGCATCCACTTTCAACCTCCTGGCTGTGCCAACCACTGGGACTAACGAAGTTCTATCAAAAAACTTAACAAACTGGAAGCGGGGTGATCGGTAATTCAGGCTATGCTTGGCAAGACATGCACTGGCGTGGGGAAAGGTGAACCGCCGCCATGTCATCGGCAGAGCAGCGAAGCAATCTCGTCGTTGGTGAACGTGAACGTGCTTCTGGCGTGAGTGCTCATTGCTTTCACGAAGATTGCTCTATCCTCCCATCCCTCGCAAAGAGAAGTCCCCGTAGTTTCCGGCGCTGAGCGCTGTATTTTTTGGCGAGGAGTCCTTTATTCCAGCATGAATAATCTGCTGGAGGTCCAGGGTGAAAAAAATTGACTATGGGCTCAATACTATGGCACACTCCTACTAGTAGATTATGAGGAGTAAATTGCTGAAATGACCATAAGCCTCGTATCAATCAGAAGAATTGCTGGTAATTTCGCGGCGGACATGAGTTCAGGCGGATTCAAACCGTTTTTCTGGAGACTGATTTCGATTTCGGCAATCCTGGTATTCTTCGGAGCGGACGTTCCGTATTGCCATGCTCAGGTAGCCGAGCCGGGACAGGCCGTGGTTTGCGAAGAGATTCAGAAACAGATCAACCAATTGCTCGAAATATCAAAATCCACTTCACTGACTGAGGAAGAAAAGATAGCGCAGCTCTCCAAATCTTGGACCGATTCTTTGGCAGCGATGACTCAGTTTGCTGGAAAAGACAATGACAACGAGAAACTGGTAACTGGACTAATCACCCCGATAACAGCCATGTTGGCCTCTGCGCTCAAATCCTCATCGAGGGACGGGGCGGTTTCACAGGACGCTAAACGGGACTTGGACAAGGTTGGCGAGCTCGTGAAGCCTTACGTAAGCATCATGAAGATGATTTGCCCCAGTCTTGAGCTTCCTGCGACCGTTCCACGGTAAAAGACCGCTGTCAGCGAACCTCATGGCTCGAATAAGAATCAGCGTCAAAGACCTCGTCCAGGACATCAAAACGGGTGTTGGCCGATCAGAACTCATAACGAAATATGGTCTGTCAGTAAGATCTCTGCAGGGCATGGTAACGCTTCTGTTGGACTCGGGCAAAATAAGCCGTGATGAACTCTACGGCGAATTTAATCAACAAGGAGATACGATTTTCCCGGATAGTTTTCGTGGTCTGACCAGGTACTTCGTGGATTTTGAAATCATTGTGTACGAGGCGGGCAGGCCGGATGTTCAAGGCAAACTCCGGGACATCACAGAGGACGGCGTCGGAGTGATCGGGCTTCAAGCCAATGTGGACGACGTGTTAACTCTGGTGATACTGGGCGATGCTTTCGGGGAAGTTGAATCCTTTGAGTTTCAAGGGAAATGCAGGTGGGTCAACTGGGACGAATCCAGTAACGCTTTCGCGTCGGGCTTCCAGATTGTGGATATTTCCGAGGATGACAGAATTGAGCTCCGGAAATTCGTCCGTCTGGTTACGTTTACGGACTAAGGGGCGTAGGCTATGGCTCCCGAGAGTAAAATCAACTTAGAGATTGACCGTATCAGGCAAATGAGGCGAACGCCCAGGGGCTATCCGATAGTCGATCTCGCCGTGTTTGATGTGGATGATCCAACCATGGAGGGCCATGTGCTGGATATCTCGGAAAAAGGCATTCAGATATCTGGCATAACCGTAAAGGTTGAGCAGAAAAAGACATTCATGGTCCAGGCCGATCAGTTCGACAACATAAAACCTTTTAGCTTCGACGCAGAGTGCAGGTGGTTCAAGCCTGCGACTGACGAAGAACCGTGCGCTGCTGGATTTGAGATAATCAATATTTCCGATAAAGATCAGGAAGAACTGCAGAAAATACTTGAGACTTTATCATTTTATGATTGATACCAACTCCCATGGCGGAAACCGCCACAACGAAACATGAAAACGTCGTAGTAAGAACGGAATCTTGCCAGTCCCTATCAAGTCGTTTTTGTAGGAATCCCCCCAACAATAGATAAAGCGAAATGGCATTAGTCTATGTTTTTTTCACTCTAACCTTGAGCGCACCCTTTGAAGTGAGAACCGCCGGATTGACTCCGGCCCCTCGGGTCCTGTCATCGCCAGTGGCTATTCCATCGATAATCTGCCTTGAGACACCCGACTGTTTGTATCCGAAGCCTCTCGCAAGGGCTACAATTCCAGGCCTTATGCCGGGCAATACCTGGGCTTTACACTTGAGAACTATTTTGCCGTCAGCGCTTTCAACCTTTATGGAATCGTTCTGACGGATGCCGAGCCTGCGAGCGTCCTGCGAATTCACGGCAAGGCAGTTTTCCGGAAGTACCTCAAGTAGCCAACTGTTCAGCCCATAGTCAGGGGTTCTGTGGAAGGGAAGCGAGTAAGTTATCAGGAGCAGCCCGTCTTCCGGTTCCGGCACAGCTGATGGGCTTGCGCTTGCCTCCGGCCAATACCTGGTTGCTGCATGAGCGATCGGCTTCTGATTGCGAGGAACTACCTTCTCAGAGTTAAAGAAGATTCCTCCGCGGTCCATGACCTTGTCCACTTCCTCAAGGGACGCGGGCACTTGGAACCCTGACGACTTCATGGACTCCAGCACAACCGAGACCAGTTTCTTGTAGTAATTTGATGCGTTTTGAGTTTTCGCTGCGTCTTTGTCAGGTGGCTCGAAACCTTGTAGTGTCAGCCTTCCAGCGATTTCCGCAACTATATCCTCCATGATTCTGATATCAGGAAGAATCGGGAAATACTTTCCTGTCTTTGGATCGACTCCGCCCACCACTGGTCTACGGACTCCGAAGCCCGCGGAATTCACCGACGGCGGCAGAGTGCAAACATCCCAGCGTTCCAGATACGTGGTATCAGGCAGTATGTAGTCTGCACAGATAGTTGTTTCAGTGATTCCCCTATCAATGGCTATGAACAGCGGCGGATCCGCACGATCCGCGAGCATCTCTGCAACTGAGGGGTCGGTATATGCAGGATCCGCATTCCAGGTCAACAAGGCACGGATTCGCTTATCGGATGACGTCTGCTGAGGCTGACGCGCCATTTTTGAGTGAGCTTCTTGCAGAAAACCGTCATTGCTTGCCAATAGACCACCGGAACCGGGAACCGAACCGACCAACAGATTCAAAGTGTACACTGCAGCAGCGACATCCTTGCCATTCTTTCCGCTCAGAATGCCTCTACCGGGCATGGCCGCAGATTTTGCCCCGGCCTGAACCATCATATCTGCCAAGTGGTCAATAGCTTCGACAGTTATGCCGCATTCTTCCGAAAATTGGGCCACAGAGCGACTCTGAACAGTTCGCCTGAGGCTTTCATCCGGGATCTGTTTCACTCCTGGATGTCTATTTACGAGTGATCGCATTATTCCGCAAACAAGCTCCAGATCTTTACCGGGTATCACAGGAACCCACATGTCGGCCTTGGAACCGGACGTGGACAGCCGCGGGTCCACAACCGCCCATTTCATCCCTCGACCGCCAACTCTGGAATCAGCGATCTCTCTGGCCACGGAAACCAGGGGAATTCCCGAATCCAACGGAGCATCGGCGAAACTCAGCACGAATCCCGCATTGCGGTAATCCGGTTCTACCGGACCGAAGCCAGGCCCGAATACAGTCTCAGCAGCAGCGCTGGCCACGTCTTGGGGCAGAATCTCACGGTCCCTCAACATGACCGCCCCGGGAAATGCGCCTACAAAGCCGCTGAGGAAGGTCAGAGCGCCCCAATCGGCCCGGCCGACAAGAAAACCCAGCCCATGACCGGATTCCTTTATTTCCCTGAGTCCGTATACTTTTCCTTCACCGAACAGATCTCCACCCTCAAGGATCTCTTTGAAAGCTTGCTCCCAGGTGATCCCTGACCACTTGCCCGAGCCCCGAGGCCCTACCCGTTTCAAAGGCTTTGCGATCCTGAAAGGATCGTACAGCGTCTGAATGCCGCTGCCTCCGAGGGCGCAGACCGCGCCGGCACTGGTTATGGCATTCTCTAAAGAGGTGTCGAAAGGAAGGACTGGATCGGCGCTCACGGGGTGATATGGATTTCCTCCGATCTTGACTACTGTTCCCTCCGCGACCCTGCAACAGATCCCACAATTGCCGGGACAGGCGCCACAAACCGAATAAACGTTCCGGACACCGGCGATCGTTTCAAGGGCATCCACGGACGGAGCGCCCTCACTGTACTTGGGGACCGGTTGGGGTTCCTGCAGCAGCGTACACCCTGCAAACAGAGAAACGCCTCCCATCAGGGTTGCCAGCCGGACAAATTCTCTTCGGGTAAGATCGGTCATTGTTTCAATCTATTCTTTATCAGCTCAACGGGATGTCGAAGCCTATAAAAACAACTGAATACCGCATCAGGAACACGCCGCCGATAATCAGAAGCGAGGCAAGACACAGCCACACCCTGTCGTTTCTGGTCTGAGGCAGCACGAGGATAGCAAGCGGAACCAGCATGCCGGACACTAGCTCGCCCCACACATAAAGCTTTTCATGCAACGCATAAATTATCGAGGCATGTCCGTCCGCATTGGATACGAGCAGCGTCAGCCAAAAGCTCCCATTCCAAAATAGGTCGGTCAGCAGAATCCCTATCATCATCAGGCGCAGGCTCGTAAACAGTTCGGGCTCAAGTCTCTCTTTCCTGTAACGATCCATAATCATTGCCACCACAAGGAGCAGCGCAATACCTGAAAGCAACGCGGACGTCAAAAAATACCCGGGCATCAGGGCGGAATGCCACCACGCACGGGCCCTGACCAACGCAAAAGCAAACCCAGTGTATGCATGGACGAATATAGCGAGAGGGACAGTGATGGTTCCGAGTATCTTGGTGACCTTGTCGTTTTTCACAAAAATGAAATAGATGTAAACGAAATTCGCAATTGGATACAGCGTCAACAACCAGGAACCATAAGACAGCGCAGAAGTATTGTTGAAATATTCAGGAACCAGCGTATGCCAAAATCTTGTGGGCTGATGCAAATCCAAAATCAGGCATGCCGGAGCGAGCAAAAGCAAAACAAACGAAATTATTGCAGCTGGAAGCGCCATGGGTTTGAAACGCTTCATCCCGAACACCGTCGACAAAGTCGAGAGTATGAAGGAGCCTGCCGAAAGTCCCGTGAAATAAAAATATAACGGAATGTAAACTTTCCAGGGAATTTCGTGCGGCACGTTATACAGAACTGCTGCTTCCATCTACCTGTCTTTCCCTTTTTTCCAATACGTTGCGTCCGGGCTGGGAATATGCCGGTGATACTCGAGAATTTCTTCCTTGAAATCGTTGGAGTATTTGATCCTCCCTTTCAAGGCATGGTCCGCCTGTATATAAAACACCTTGGGCTGGGTCCCAAGTTCAGGCTTTAGGACACTGGTAGGTACCGTCGCGAGTTTCTTTGAAATCTCCGAATGCGGATCGTTCATATCTCCGAAAATCAGCGCACGAGAAACGCAGGCATCTACGCATGCGGGTCGGAGTCCGTTGTCTATCCGGGTCGCGCAAAAGTCACATTTGTCGGCGGTATGTCGAACTGGGTTGAAAAAACGGGCGTCATAAGGACAAGCACCGATGCACATACCACAACCGATGCACTTGCCGTAATACATTATCACAACGCCGTCCTCATCCCTGGTGACTGTAGCCTGAACCGGACAAACCTGGACGCACGGTGCTGTTTCGCATTGATTGCAGAGACGCCTCAGGAACATATTGCCTACATCAGGGAAAGATCCCTTCTGAATCCCCTTTACCCAGGAGCGCCAGTAGCCGAGGGGAACGTTGTTCTCGCTCTTGCACGCGACGGTGCAACTGTGGCATCCAATGCAACGGCGCTGGTCAACCAACATGCCCCAACGCTTGGGTGGAGCAGTACCCTGAGCTTGTCCGCCCGGGTTGGCGCCTGACTGGATGATTCCACTTTGTGGGACAAAAGTTTTGCTCATTCAGTAAATCGCTCTCATTCTGAACTTGCCGCGTGCGCTCAAATTTTCTACCGGGTACGGTGGCACATCAGGCAATCGAACCTGTTGAAGGATTCTTTTCCGTTGTGGCAGTCTCCAGTGGCGCAGGTCGCGCAGGCCCTGGGCACTTCGTATGTGATTAGCAGGCTCTCGTCTTCTACACCTGCCGTCGGGAAATACAGGGTCGATGCATCCTTACCGATATGGATTTTTCGTTCGGGTGAATCTTTGAGGGCCTTGAAAACGTACGTGCCGTATTTCTGGCTCGCAAAAAGTCGGTCGTGACAGAATTTGCAGTCTTTGTATTTTCCGTCCTGGAATGTCATATGCGAATAGTGGCGAAACGTAACCGGGCCAGGTGAGCCCACAGCGCCGTAAGAAATGTTTCCGCCTCCGTAGACTCCTGAAAGTCCCAGGAAAGCGAACAACACCCCACCGAACACCAACACCACCAGAATAATACCCCACCCGAACGCCTGAACCCTCCAGTAGGGAGACTGCTGAGGGAGATTGCGGATGTACTCGATTATTCGTGCTAGAGTTCCTATGTCTTCAGTTCTTGGTGTCATGCGCCTAAGATTCTCTTGTGGACTTGCAGCCCAATCAGCGAAACTTCAGTTCTTACCGTAAGGTTCCCACATAGGTCGTGGTCCATTGCCGTTTTCTTACTTCCGGATTGCCGTAGTCGGGCAAGACCATCGGCGAAACTCTGTCCGTGACTATGCCAGAGTCTTCAAGTTCTTTGTGGTATTTCCTGACATGATCCACGCTGAGCTTGCCTATTTCATTTCGCTCTGCTGCGTATTTTCCCGCGCTGGTACCAGCGAGCCTACCGAAAACGGTAATATCCAGCAGCGAATTACCCATAAGCCTGTTTGCTCCGTGAACTCCGCCGCCAACCTCGCCTGCCACATAGAACCCCGGCAGCTCCGTATCGCCGTTGGAAGAGTAAGCAAGACCGCCGTTCTGATAGTGAAGCGTCGGATAAATCAGCATGGGCAGCTTGGAGATGTCGATTCCATAACGCTTGAAAAGTATGAACTTGGCCGGGAATTCCCGTTCGACAGTCCCTTCGCCTTCGAGTAAGTCGATCATTGGGGAATCCAGCCATACGCCGTATTTCTCGAGTGGGCCCGGTACCCTGACCCCTTTGCCCACTTTCGTGCATTCACGAATTATGCTGGATGATTCGATGTCTCGCGGTTCACGCTCAAACACGAATTGCTCGCCCTCTATGTTCACGAGATTCGCTCCAGCTCCCCTGACCTTCTCAGTTATGAGAAGACCTTCCGCCTGTTCGGGGAAGACCGCACCAGTGGGATGGTACTGGGTGGCATGGAGAAAGCGGACTCCCACGCCCGCGCGATATCCCATCACCAGGCCGTCTCCAGTGGCGCCGTAATGGTTTGTGGTCATGAAACCCATCATGTGCAGACGCCCAGAGCCACCGGTGGCCATGACAACGGCCTTGGCCTTCACCAGGAAATACTCTTCAGTTTCGAGATTGTACAGCACTGCGCCCGAGCACTTGCCTTTGTCATCCAGCAAGAGTTCTACAGCAGGAACGAACTCAAGCACCCCGATGTCTTTTATCCTATTTCTGCACTCGTCTCGCAGTACCCGCATGATCTCCGCACCGGTCATGTCACCGGCATAGTGCATCCTTTTGCGGCACGTACCTGCTCCGTGGAGGGTGAACAGCTTGCCGTCCTGCCACTTGTTGAACATGCATCCGAGCTTCTCCAGCCAGGCGATGGCCTTGGGGGCTTCCGTGACCATGGTCTTTACCAGCTCAGGATCATTCTCGAAATGCCCGCCGCCCATAACGTCGAGGTAATGGTAGTAAGGGGAGTCCTTCCAGCCTTTCGTGGCGGCCTGGATTCCACCTTCGGCCATCATTGTGTTCGCGTCGCCGTGCCTGAGTTTGGTTGCGATAATGACCCGAGCGCCCTGTTCCTGGGCGAGCAGCGCTGCAGCTGTTCCTGCTCCACCCCCGCCAATGACGAGCACGTCGGTCTCGTAATGAATCTCGTTCAAGTCTATCTTGTCCGGATCAACGCGGCTCCTGGCCTCAAATGTGTCAGCGATTTCCTGGGCCAAAGCGTAGCCTTTACTGGGTCCGACTTTCACTTCCCTGAGGGCGCCGGAGCGAAAATCCGGGTGGTATTTTTCCAGTCTGTCTTTTCGCTGGTCAAGGGTCAGGGCGGGAAACTCTTCACCGGCCTTCTTCTTAGCTACTCTCGCGGGCCGGGTTTTCTCCACTCTTTTGATAACATCCATCAATTCCTGGGGATATCCCATCTTTCGCCTCCGGTTCTCGGGTTAGAAGCCCGACAAGCCGTAATCATCCGTATTTTCCGCTGGGCAGCCCTGGGCGCCTTTCCCGCGGGTATGCGTTCAGTTTCGTTCTAAAGGAACCGCTTGTCGTCAGGAACCCACATTTCGTCACCCGTATGCGGCTCCATTTGCCGATCCACGTAGAGCTTCCTCAGCGTGCCAAGATCCGCTGCCATGAGCTGCCTGAGGGGCTCTTCATAGCGCCCCGACTCGATCCTTTGGACCATGTCCTTCAAATGATCGGCCTGAGGAGTCAGGTATTTACCGGTCATCCGACGGGACAGCATAGCTATATGGTACTGGGGCAACTCCGCAGGGCATCGAGAAGTGCAAATACCGCACATGACGCATGGAAAAGATAGTTCAGCGGCCCTGGCAATGTCTCCGCGCAACGCTGCGGAAATGTATTCCATTACCGGGAGGTCCATGGGGCAGGACTTGGTGCACGTGTTGCATCCCATGCATTTGGCGAGTTCCGGATACAGTTTGAGAAGCGTCTTTACGTCCGGAGCGATCTCTTCCACATCGTAGATGGCCCGATTCGCAGGGAAAAACGGAACCATCGCGATGTACATGTTCGGTTGGACCACTGTCTGACAGGCGAGTCCGACATATATTTTGGCGCTACCAGGCAACCGGTATACCGTCGCGCACG
>JACRDE010000227.1 GCA_016212935.1 Desulfomonile tiedjei
CTGGAGGCCATTCGGACCGGCGAGCTTGCGCGGGTAAACGGTAAGCTCTCACGTTTGAGCCCGGAGGACCGAGAAACAGTCGAGGTTATAACAAGATCGATAATCAACAAGATAGCCCACGATCCCATTGTGTATCTGAAAAAGGCAGGAGCCAAATCCAGGAGCAATCTTTACCTGGACACTGCTCAAAAGCTTTTCGGACTAGACCGGATTTCGGGCGATCAAGACAATTCGGAAGAAGAATCAATTGATGACTAAGCTGAGAATAGGAACCAGGGGCAGCGCACTGGCTCTGTGGCAGGCGCGCCACGTGGCGTCGATCATAGAAGCACGTGATCCCGAGATGAAGGTTGAACTTGAGATAATTAAGACCCAGGGCGATAAGATCCTGGACGCACCGCTCGCCAAGATCGGAGGTAAGGGTCTGTTCACCAAGGAAATTGAGGACGCCCTGCTGGAGGGAAAAGTCGACCTTGCTGTACACTCCATGAAGGACGTGCCAACTGATATCCCGGACGGGCTACGCATATCCGCAATCATGAAAAGGGAAGATCCGCGCGACGTCTTCATTTCCGGAGACGGGCTGCGCTTGGAACAACTGCTCCCCGGATCGAGGATAGGGACTTCGAGTCTCAGGCGAAAGGCCTTCCTGCTAAATCGTTTTCCTGACTTGGAGATCATCTCAATCAGGGGCAACGTAGATACGCGTCTCAGAAAAATCGAGTCGGAGAATCTCGCTGGGGTCATGCTTGCTGCAGCGGGAATTTTGCGCATGGGTTACGCAGACAGGATAACTTCATTCATGGAACCTGACCTCGTGATTCCCGCAATCGGACAAGGGGCACTGGCAATTGAGACGCGCGTGGGTGACCGCTTGCTTGACTCGGTAGTCGAGCCGTTGAACCATCCAGACACGGAGTTGTGTGTACGAATAGAAAGGGCTTTTCTGCAGCGCCTCGGTGGCGGGTGCCAGGTTCCGATGGCCGCTCATTGCGTCAGGAATGGAAAAGATGTCGATGTCACTGCAGCGGTGGTCCACCCGGATGGCAATCCTATGATTAGAGAGACGTTTCACGGTCCTGCTGAAAACTCCGGCATAGGCTCGAGGCTGGCAGACGTGTTGATAGGACGCGGAGCGGACTCCATTCTCAAAAGCGTGCTTTCAGATGATTGGGAACCCGGACCCGCTATGGACATCATCTGACTTGATCTTGAATCCTTTCTGATCCGCGTTCATCCGGTTGATCCGCGGCACGAAAAAAGCTTGATATCCGCGTTCATGCGCGGGGCCAAACAGGATGGTGGAATGGCTCAAACCAGCAAATCAAAAAACGAGGCTCCAGAATCGGGAATCGTGTACCTGGTCGGAGCAGGTCCGGGAGACCCCGGGTTGATCACAGTCAAGGGTTTGGAAAAGATCCGTTCTGCAGACGTGATCGTTTACGACTACCTGGCTGGAAGCGCCCTGATTCGTGAAGCGCGGCCCGATGCGGAACTGATCTACGTGGGTAAGAAGGGCAAGAACCATACTCTGGAGCAAGTTGACATCAATGAATTGTTGGTCCGAAAGGCAACGGAGGGCAAGAAAATTGTCCGCCTGAAAGGTGGAGATCCTTACGTTTTTGGTCGAGGAGGTGAAGAAGCCGAGCAACTGGCTGCTGCTGGAATTCCCTTTGAGGTTGTTCCAGGAGTCACGTCCGCTGTTGCAGCCCCGGCGTATGCAGGGATCCCAGTGACACACAGGGATCATGCTTCAATGGTGACCTTCATCACCGGTCACGAAGACCCCACTAAAGAGGAATCGGCAATAGACTGGGAAGTACTGGCCAAGAATCCCGGAACTCTCGTATTCCTGATGGGTGTCAAGAATCTTCAGAACATCTCGGAATCTCTGATCAAATTCGGAAAGTCTCCATCTACGCCCGTTGCTCTGGTTCGCTGGGGAACGCTGCCAGTGCAAGCTTCTCTCGTGTCTACGCTTTCCCAAATTCACGAAGAAGCCCTCCGCAGAGGATTCCAAGCACCCGCGGTGCTCGTAGTGGGCACGGCGGTCAGTCTAAGGGACACTCTCGGGTGGTTCGAGAAGAAGCCGTTGTTCGGTAAGCGCATCCTCGTCACTCGTGGACGCGAGCAGTCCAAGAAGATGGCTGATGCAATCCGCGATCAAGGCGGTGAAGCAGTGCTGTTTCCTACCATCAGTTTCTTGCCCCCAGCGGATTACGCTCCCCTGGATGAAGCCATATGCAATATCGCGGCTTACGATTGGGTGATTTTCACTTCCGTCAACGGCGTAGAAAGGTTCTTCCAGAGATTCTTCGAGGTCCAGGACGACATCAGAAAAATGGCCGGGCCAAGGATCGGAGCCATCGGACCTGTGACAGCGTCCGAGATCCGCAAGCGCGGAATAAAGGTGGACCTTCTTGCCAAGGACTTTTTGGCTGAGGGTGTCCTGGAATTGTTCCCGCGAAAACAGGTCGAAGGAAAGCGATTTCTCATACCCAGGGCCGAGAAAGCCAGAGAAATCTTGCCAAAGGGGCTGACCGAGATGGGCGGAATGGTGGACGTGGTTTCGGTGTACAGGACCGGCCTGCCCGAAAAGGCCAATGTTACCGAGATCAAATCGTCCCTTTCAGACAAGAAACTGGCCGCGGTTACTTTTACGTCCTCGTCTACTGTGACTCATTTTGTAGAGATGATGAAGGGTGAAAACCTGACGGCCCTACTTGACGGAGTGACCATAGCTTCCATCGGACCGGTAACTTCCGCGACCGTTAAAGAAAATGGGCTCCCAGTGCACGTTGAGGCGTCAACGTACACAGTGGATGGATTAGTGAAGGCGCTGGCGGAATATTTCAGAGACCAATCAGCCTAGTATTTGTGACTAGAGCATCGTTTGTTCATAGGGCCGCAAATTGGTGCTGAACTGATCACAACAACTCAACGCGGGGTGGCGATTTCCTCAAAGATTTTAATCATTCTGGCGTGGTTCTGCTGCAACGAGTAATTAGAGGCCGTTTTTCTCGCTGCTTCCGATGCTGATTCGAGCTTTCCGGGCGCAAGAAAAAACTCCATGGCGGATGATAATTCATTGATATCTCTGGGGTTATTTAAGATTATGCCATCAACGGAGTTGTTGATGATTCCTGCGGCTCCATTGAACACCGTTGTGATTGCAGGCAATCCCGAAGCCATCGCCTCGAACACCACCAGGGAGCATGCATCGTAAAAAGTGGGGAGGACGAACACGTCACATGCGTCGTAGAATGTCTCCGGTTCCTTGGTTGGACCTGAAAACTTCACGATATCATTTAGTTGTAAGTTGCTGACCAGCCGCCGCAGGGCAGGGGAGGGTTGTCCACCCACTATGACTACCCCGAATCTGCCGGATCCGACCCGCCGCTGAAGCGCACCTGCAGCCTCAATCAAATACCGAACGCCCTTTTTCCTGAAGTCATAAGCCATAAACAGGAAAAGCACCTGGTTCTCGAATCCGAGATTGTGCCTCAATTCCTGGCTGTCGGACCGTTTTGCGTTCCCAAAACGCTCAATATCAATACCATTGTAAACAAGTCGAATCTCTTGGCGATCAATCCCGAAATGAGACGAAAAGTCATTTCTCACCATGTCCGAAATCGCTATTATAGCGGGTCTCGGATTCAGCCTGAACGGCGCTGATTCGATCCAGGCACGAGCGTAGTATTTTGGAGCGGCGAAGACAGTGACATACTTGAGCCATCTGAGAACCGGGTTTCCTATGGCCTGAATCTTTCTCATACTGCTCAGGTAGTGGACGCCTCCGTGGCTCTGGTAAACATTCATGGTTAGCGTATTTCCAAAGCCCAGGACCACGTCGAAACTCTCGCAAGCCGTCATCTTTCTGTGACGCAGAGCGAAATCGATTATTCGAAAGGAAGGCGGAAGCCACTTGGGAAGTCTCGGAATTTCATGAAAAATCGCCCCCGGTGGAGCGCCATCCCAGGAATAACCGTAAAGGTGAACCTCCCAGCCTTCAAGGATCAGCGTGCTCGCAAGTTCCACTGCATAGGATTCGGCTCCGCCTCCGTGGCGACTGAAGTTTTCGATTGCCAGGGCTATTCTCATTTCAGTGTAGCCTCTAGACTCATGATTCTATGAAAGAGATTCGACATGGACCGGCATCCTGCCGATGCCAAGTTGGGCAGATTTCTTATACAAATTTGCTTTCAATTCAGTAAGATGGGATGAACCTTCCATGGCAAAGAAGGTTCTTCCAAATTCTTCCTCGTTCGAGTTCGAACCGGCAGTGAATATACAAGTCGCATCATGAAGTCTGCTCTGGCGGAAGCAGTTCGTTGTCTTCAGGCAGACCTTTTTCCCAGGCCTTGGCATGTTTGAGAAACACGTAGAACGCACTATTCACCGCTATTATAAATCCCGGGACGCCATCCAGAAGCCCCAATTTCCAAATTGCACACTCCAGGAATTTACCGACCGCATGCACGAGGCCGAGAAGCAAGTATGCCAGAGAGCCAGATTTTCTGCGGTGTGTGGCTGCTACTGTGGAGAAGCGGTTCATGGTCCTGACCTGGTCGGAAATATCTCTGTATACGTAGTGCAGAAAAGGCCGTTCCAATCTGGAGATCTCTCCGGAGACTTCAAGTCTCTCATGAAGCCCGTCTCCAACCCATTGTCCCTGACCCCTGCGCACCAGGCGAACCTTCCTGTCCGGATACCAGCCACCGTGACGAATCCACCGGTTAAGATATCGGCTCAGCCTGGGGATCGAAAAGCCGTGAACTTCCGGAGCCGCGTCATTTATGGCATTGAGAATTTCTGCAGCACCTTGGGGCGACAAAGCTTCATCAGCGTCCAGGGAAAGAACCCATAACCCCGAGGCTTGCTCCAGAGCGAATTGCTTCTGAGCTGCGTATCCAAGCCATTGCTGGTGAATTACCCTGGCGCCGAAAGAGTTGCATATTTCGACTGTGCCGTCCGTGCTGCCTGAATCGACCACCAGGATTTCGTCTCCAATGGTCGCGCTTTCGAGCAGAACTCGAATACGGTCTGCCTCATTCCTGGCTATTACCGCTATAGTGAGAAGGGGATTCTCGGTGTTCCTGGCGTTGTTCATGTCACGGGCTAATAGGACTCCCTATGCTGGATGTCAATGTGGAGATGACCGGAGGCACGAGTTAACATAATATATCTTATCGGACGTAATGCCATTATGAAAAAGGGCTAGGCCTCAAACCCGACCATTGACCGGCTGCACCCGGACCTCGATCCCGATAAGTCGAATGATGGATGCCAAACGCTCGGCTTCTGCCTTGCATGCTTGGGCCACTACACAGGAGCCGTAATGGTCGACTTCCCATGCAACGGCATAGGCGCCTTCTTCGCTGATTCCCAGTGCCAGCATCGTTATCTGTATCACTTCGCCGTACGTATTATGATCGTTGTCGATGATTCGGACTTCGTACAGTTCTTCGTTCTGCGAATCCGTATCCTCGTTTTTTGTCGGAATAACGATTGGGTCGAAAACTCGGCTCTTATAGCAATGGATTTCCTGTGTGCGATTGCGGCCGAACTCTAGTCCAGCTGCAATCCGAAATGCCGACGCCATGCCTTCTATTCGACCTTCAGCGTAAGCTCCGGAGCTATTTTCAATGTCTTGGAAACTGCGCATCCTTTGGCTATGGCTGTGAATGCTGCCGTTTTGTCTCCCAATTGTTCGGCCGCATTGCGGATTACTACATCGATTCTTGCGATTCTCTCAGGCTTTTCCTCGTAAACCCACTGGACCTCGGCTTCCAGATCCTTGAGTTCCACTCCGTGGCGCCTTGATGCCCAAACGACCCCAGTCAACACCTCGCATGAAGCCACAGCTGCAGCGGTCAATTCGGAGGGATTGGGGCCCGAATCTTCGCCCCCGAATTGTTCCTTGAGATCTACCACGAAGCTCCAGCTTTCAGATGCGACTTCCATTTTGCGCGGACCGATTTGTTTCAGCTTCAGTTTCATACTTTCGGTCTTCCTGGAAGGATTAGACAGTTCCGCCTGGGAACAGCTCAAGGGCTTTGCGCAGATCCGAGACCTTGAAAATAAACAGGGCTGCTTCGCTGTCTGAAAAACCCGCCCCATAGGTATAAGCGATATTTATGCCAGCATCCCCGAACTTCTTGGAAATATGATTCAGGATTCCGGGTTTGTTGTCCAAAACGAGCCCTATCACATCCTGGATCTTCACTTGATAGCCACCTTTGGTCAGGACTTCGACCGCTTTTTCGGGATTATCGGTAATCAGGCGGATCATTGAATACTTGGCGGATTCCTGCAGAATCGCCTCGTAGTAATCCCTCGGCGCGACTCGACGCCCGGTTTGGCCTCTGACCTCGTACAAGGCCAGCAGATACTCGTTGGCATCTTGAATGCTCATGGCTTCTATATTTACGTGCTCGTCTTTTAGGATCTCGGTGAATTTTGCAAGTTCGCCGGGGGCGTCGGCAAGCATTACTTCCAATTGTCTCTTGATGGGCATGACAGTCTCCGGAGTAGTATATGGATTCGCTTAATTATGCCTCAAATGTGAAAAGCCTCAACAGAAAAATTCCGGTGACCAGAGGTTTCTTCGTAGGCTCTCCTGACGTCCCCATGCGCATTATATGAGATCATGCGCCGATTATCACCTTTTGATCGGCAATTCAGCATAGGTTGGCCAGGATCTTCGCAAGACTCATAGCCAGCCCCTTCGCTTGAAATACAAGAACGGCAGAATCGCTGACACTATCATGAGCACAATGGCTATCGGATATCCTAAGTCCCATTGGAGTTCAGGCATGTGCCGGAAGTTCATCCCGAATATGCTGGCCAGTAAAGTCGGAGGGAGAAACACAACCGCCGCAACAGAGAAAATCTTGATGATCTTGTTTTGCTCGATATTGATCATGCCGAGCGTCCCGTCGAGTATGAAATTGACTCTATTGGAAAGAAACGCGGCATGTTCCGTCAATGATCGAATGTCTCGAATGAGGGTCTGAAGTCTCACCTTAGTTTCTGGACGCCACCACCCGTCTCCGCATTGAGACAGGAAAATGAGCAGACGGTTCATGTTGAGGACGCTAATACGCGCCTCAGATATGAGCTCCCCATACTTCCCTATCTGGGCAATGGCTTCCTTGAGGTCCACTTTTTCATCGGTCCCATCTTCATGATTGTTTGCAGATGCTGAAAAAAACACTCTGTGCGACAGCGTGTCCAGCTCGAGAGCAGTCGCTTCAAGAATGTCTGCCAAGTCATCGACAATGACTTCAAGCATTCTCTGCAACAGAGAATCGCTGGACTCGGACTGGGTCGCTCCACTGACCATTCTGGAGGTAAACAGCCTGAATGGCCTAGAATCGACGTATCGAACCGATATGACAGTCGCCGGTGTCAGAATGAACCTGATATCTGTGTTCGAGGGTTGACTGGATTCAAGACGTGTGAGGAGAGCTGCAGTCAAGTAGATGTTCTCGTTTCTCGAATAGAATCGGCTACTGTCCTCAATTTCCGCTATTTCTTGGCTTGTCGGCACCTCAATTCCCAAGAAAGATTCTATAATCTGCTCTTCACTCTTAGATGGCTCTAACAGATCCAGCCAGACTGTCTGCTTGGGAAGCTCAGAAATGTTCTGCAACGAGACAGCGCTAACTCCCTGTTGATTCTTAACATAAGCAGTGATCATAGTCGCTCATCCTCCGATCGGAGTTCGACTTGATTGCCGAACGACCTCTAAATGGTCATCAAATCACGGCTAGTCCGTATCTTTCTTAGAAAACACCACACTATTCTATTGCTGAGCAGCAATTCTTGAGCTGGCAAGCGCGGCCGTTCTAGCCAAAAAGGGCCTTCCAGCAAGCCGTCTCCCCTCAGTCTTCGGATGGGGATGATTGCCAATGTGTTGCGAAATGATGGGTTTTCTAATGTTTGCGAGCATACCTCACTGAAAGTTGCTCGGTCAAGCCATAAACTTAGCGATGGTCCTCTGGCCGAACATGCTGCCCGTGGCCCCCAAACAGCGAAAAAGTCCACGTTAACTCTGCTCTAGTACCAACCTAACAAACAATTCACATTCCTTGCCAAGCGGTGAGCGTAATCTCCATTTTCAGTGCGCAGCAATATGATCGCGGTCGCAGTGTTGTCCAAGAACTCTCTTTCCATGGGGCAAAAAGTGGCGCTATAATGCTCATGACGCTTCAGCGAACCCTCACAGCGGTCCGTCCCGATCCGGCCTCGGATTAGTCGGGGCTGCATGGTGATATGATCACAATCTATTTATCGACCGGAGGTCCGGTTGGAAGAGGCACGTTTAGACTATACTTTCCTGAGCAGTCTCCTCAACGAGCGAGTCCTTTCGTCCGAGGGTCGAGTCTTGGGTCGGATAAAGGACCTCGTAGTCAACGTGGATCTGCCGCAACCGGAAGCCATGATGCTGGTTTTCCGCCGTACCTTCTCACTGGAGGAACAATCGGTTCCGTGGGACGCAGTGTACCGCGTACTCCCCACTGAAGTCACACTGAAGGAAGACGCCTCTCCGCAACCCGTGCCTTCCAAAGAGTCTCTGCCGTCTTCTCACATCCTATTGAGAGATTTTCTCTTGGACAAGCAGATCGTAGATGTTCACGGAGCGAAGGTGGAACGCGTAAACGATCTCCAGTTTCTGAAATCCGACGGCAGGCTCGTGCTCTTGCAGGTGGACGTGGGCATGAGAGGCATTCTGAGGCGGCTAGGCTACGAAGACATTGTGGCTCGTTTTCTTAAGTGGTTTTTCGATTACAGCCTCAAGGAGAAATTCATAGCCTGGCATTACGTTCAGCCATTAGCGGACCCTGACCGTCTCAAGCTCCAGATTTCGCAAAGCAAATTGGCTGAACTGCACCCTGCTGACTTGGCGGACATCATCGAAGATATGGACGTCCACGAACGTGCGGCCATCGTTGAGTCCCTGAACGAGGAAGTAGTCGCAGACATCATGGAAGAAATGGACCCCAAGGTCCAAGTTTCCATCATGCGCGGACTTGAACCTGAGAAGGCTGCCGACATTCTAGAGGAAATGTCCATGGACGAGGCTGCCGACCTCATAGCAGACCTGCCCAAAGAGACCGTGCGCGGCATCTTTGAGGAGATGGACGACGATTACCAGGAGCAGGTGAAAGGCCTTCTGGCCCACGAAGAGGACGAAGCCGGCGGTCTCATGACAACTCAGTTCATGGCTCTGCCTTCCAACAAAACCATAGTGGACGCTCTCGCCCACATCCGGCAACATGCGGATGAAGTGGATGTGATCTATTACATTTACGTTGTCGATAAGGACTCAAAACTGCTCGGAGTGGTCAACCTCAGGGAGTTGCTCTCGCATGAAATATTTACCCCCCTGGAGCGAATCATGACCACACGACTGATTACAGCCAAAATTGACGAGGACGCGGAAGACCTCGCCGATATGTTCGCCAAATACGGATTTCGTGCAATTCCAGTGGTGGACGACCTGGGCGTGATTCAGGGGGTCATCAGGTTTAAGGCCCTCTTGGATATCGTTGCCCCTCATTTGGGTAGATGATCTAGGAGTCGGTGCCTGTGAAATCTGATAATGCCGTGGCCGTGGGTTCGGAAACAGCGAAAAAAAACCTCCGAATGCGTTTGGGCGCATTGTGGGGATTTCTTTTGCTCATGGGCCCCGGAATAATCACGTCGAACGTCGACAATGACGCCGGCGGCATAACGACGTATTCACTCGCAGGAGCGCAGTTCGGGCTCAGTCTGCTGTGGTCCTTCATTCCCATAACTTTCGTTCTTATCATAGTCCAGGAGATGGGCGCCAGGATGGGAGTGGTCTCCGGAAAAGGCCTGTCGGACCTAATTCGGGAACGATTCGGGGTCAAGATTACATTTTATATGATGATACTTCTCGTGGTGACAAACCTTGGGAACACCTTCGCGGAGTTCGCTGGCATCGCAGCGTCGCTGCAGATTTTCGGCCTTTCTCGATACATCACCATTCCGCTCAGCATACTGTTCCTCATGTGGCTCGCTGTTAAGGGCACTTATAGGTCGGTGGAGAAGGTGTTTCTCGCTGCGTGCGTCTTCTACTTGGCCTACGTCGTCACGGGCTTCCTTGTAAGACCCGACTGGACTGAGGTAATCCACGCGGTGGCAGCCCCCACAATCAAGACGGATCCCGCATTTCTCATAATGCTGGTGGGTCTGGTTGGGACGACAATAGCCCCGTGGATGCAATTCTATCTTCAGGCGTCGGTCGTTGACAAAGGGCTGAGCGTAAAAGATCTGAAAGCAGTCCGGATCGACGTAGTCGTCGGCTCGGTACTGGTGAGCATAGTGGCGTTCTTCATCGTGCTGGCTTGTTCGGCTACCTTATTCAAGGCCGGGATTAAAGTCGAGACTGCTGAGGAAGCGGCTCTCGCCCTGAGGCCTTTGGCAGGCGAATATTGCGCGTGGCTTTTTGCTTTCGGCCTGTTTAACGCCTCCATGTTCGCCGCGGCGATTCTTCCGCTATCCACCGCGTACACCGTCTGTGAGGCATTCGGTTGGGAATCGAGCCTGGACAAGAAATTCTCAGAGGCCCCTCAATTCTACGGGCTTTACTGTTTCACCATATTCTTCTCCGGATTGCTGATTCTAATTCCTAATTTGCCACTGATATCGATCATGTTTATATCCCAAGTTATCAACGGGCTGGTTCTGCCGATAGTGCTCATTTTTATGATACTCTTGATAAATGATCCCGAGGTCATGCGGGATCGCACGAACGGGCCAATAATGAACATAATTTCATGGGTCTCAGTGGCACTCTTGATTGCCTTGAGCGCTGTCACTGTATTATCCGGTTTCCTGGGACTTTTCACTGGCTGACCCTCAATTACTGAGAAGATTCGAGGTGGGACTCGCTTGAAGTACTCTCCAAATGACACCGGGAAGCGATGGGATTCCCTCATTTCTGCCGAAGAAG
>JACRDE010000228.1 GCA_016212935.1 Desulfomonile tiedjei
GGGTTTCGTGGGGCACAGCAAGCTGTACATCGGCTCCAAGAAGTTCGTGGCTGCCGAAGGCGGAATCCTGCGACTGGTGTGGCTCCCCAAGGCTCTCAAAGAGATGCTGAAAGAGAAGATCGACAAGCTCGGTGAAGAGCGGGGCGTATCGAACCTGACCGACCGTATTGCAGACGAGACTGTGGGAACCACCGAGGACGAGATTCTGCCGTTCCTCCAGGAGAAGGAGCATCCGGCTGTGTCCATGGATTCCATCGTCGGATAACTGCGGCGCGTTTGGGAAAAGACAATAGGGGGCTCTATCTCCCTGGAGCCCCTTTATTCATAACGACGAAACATTTCTTCCTTGGGGTTTTTTTCGGCCTCGAGAGGGAGGTAAAAATCTATGTCTCTTTCGGGAATTCAGATATTCAAAATGATGCCCAAGAAAAACTGCGCGGAATGTGGTGTTCCCACATGCCTCGCCTTTGCCATGAACCTGGCCGCCGGAAAGGCAGAGCTGGCCCAATGCCCCTACGTTTCAGAGGAGGCCAAGGAAAAGCTCGCATCAGCGTCCGCACCGCCCATCAGAACCGTACAGATAGGAGTGGGCGACAGCGTAGCCAAGGCCGGTGGAGAAACGGTTCTGTTCAGACACGAAAAGACTTTTAACAATCCCACAGCCCTGGGCTGTTTGATCGCGACGTCGGAAGACGACGCTTCAGTCGACGGAAAGCTCAAAGCCTTCAAAGCGCTTAGGTACGACAGGGTGGGTCTCACATTGAAGCCCGACCTCATAGCGGTGAAGGACGGGGGTGACCCGGCCCGATTCGCTGGTATAGCCAAGAAGTCCTCGGATGCAGGCGCCGCGTTGGTCCTCATGAGCGACAATCTTGACGCATTAGAGGCGGCTCTTGCTGAAGTAGGCAAGAATAAGCCTCTGGTGTACGCAGCCACTGAAGCAAATCTGGATGCGGTTTCTGCTCTTTGCAAGGAGTTCGATTGCCCCATCGTCGTCAAGGGCGCCAATGTCGGTGGCGTTGCCAAAATGAGCACCAAGCTAATGGAAGCGGGCCACAAGGACATAGTGCTTGACTCTGGCAGCAGAAGCACAGCTGAACTGCTCAGAGACAATATCATGATCCGGAGACTCGCTCTGGAAAAGCTGTACAGACCCCTTGGCTTCCCGACAATCGTATTCCCGTGCGAAATGGCGGACAACCCCGTTGACGAAGCGATCGTGGCAGGCACGTTCATTTCCAAATACGGCGGCATAGCGATACTAAGCGATCTCAGGGGCGAATTGCTGTTCCCGTTGTTGCTTCAGCGGCTGAACATCTTCACCGATCCGCAGCGCCCGATGACCACCGAGCAGGGCATATATCCGATCAACAACCCCGGAGCAGATGCCCCGGTGCTTATCACGAGCAATTTCTCGCTGACCTACTTCATAGTATCCGGCGAAGTAGAGGCGAGTAGGGTCCCCAGTTGGCTGATGGTCCTGAACACCGACGGGCTTTCGGTTCTCACCGCGTGGGCGGCAGGCAAATTCGTTGCGGACCTGATCGCACCTTTCATGAAGAAATCCGGGATCGAGGACAAGACGAAAACCAGGAAGCTTATCATCCCTGGTGCTGCTGCCATTATAAGCGGCGATCTGGAAGAAGAGCTGCAGGGTTGGCAGGTGGCGATCGGTCCCAGGGAAGGCGCTCATATTCCGGCCTATCTGCGTCAGAATTACGCCTAATCGCGGCCTGCGGACCTGGATGACAGTAACCGGGGAAGAGAGGAATTCTCTTCCCCGCATTTATTAACAAAGGTATTTGAAAAAAAAGAGATAATCCTTTCACAGACCATGGATGTGTGCTATTTTTTTTCTATTTGGTAGTGTTCCGCGCAGGAACCGGAGTTAAATCAGGAGGTACTGTACATGATAAAGGTGGTGGCTGAGAATATCAACATTATGTCGAAGTATACCGGAAATGCCATGCGGGAAAAGGACCCCAAGCCCATTCAGGAATGGGCGGCGAAACTCACCGAAAGGGGAGCAGATCTTCTGGATATGAACTTGGGGCCGGCTCGCAAAGGCGGTCCGGAAATGATGCAGTGGCTCGTAAAAACAGTTCAGGAAGTCACGGATCTTCCGCTATTCCTGGACACCACCAACAGTGAAGCCGTAGAAGCCGGACTTCAGGTCTATCAGAACAAGACAGGCAGAGCGGTCATAAACTCCATTATGGCGACTCCCGAGCGCATGGCCCTGCAACTTCCTCTCGTGAACAAGTACGACTGCGATATGGTCGGGCTTATGTGGGGCCCTGACGGAATTCCCAGGGACGAAAACGAGCGCGCAGTCCTTCTTGACAGCATGATGACAAAAGCCGCGGAAGAAGGAATCGAGCTGGAAAGAATCTGGTTCGACCCAATAGTTGTGCCGGTATCTTCTCAGCAGCAAGAACTCCAGGGATGCACCACGTTTATGCAGTGGCTGCCGGACCTTGCCCCCGGCTCACAGTCGACATGCGGTCTTTCAAACGTATCCAACGGCTCGCCCGACGAACTGCGGGACGTTCTGAACCAAGTTTATCTGATCATCCTGAAGAAGTGCGGATTGACTTCCGCCATACTGGACGGCTTTGATGAGGAAATCGTAAAAATCGCTCATGATGGTGAGATGGAACTTGAAAACCTCGTGGGTAGAATTTTCGACGGAGAAGAAGTCGAGACAGCGGGCATGGGCAAGCGCGAGATAGATTTCGTTAAAACAACCAGGCTGTTGCTCGGAAAGTCGCTTTATTCTCACTCCTGGCTTGAGCTCTAGTTTTCGGAAGCACACTCTGTGTCCGAAGCGCGGAACCTCATTACGTCTGTTTCGGGGAAGACCTTTTCGTTAAAAGGTCTTTCTGCATCCCCTCTCTGAAAACTTCACATCCTCTTCGCTTCCGGGTCTTTCCACACGGGAAGCCCAGAAGCGAAGATTAAATAGATCATTCACTTGAGCAACCATTTACTCTTGCGGGGGGAGAGCTTCTCTCGACTAGTGATTCAAGGAGAATCCGACGAGCGGATGCTAGAAGTTCTTGAAGTGGGGTTCGGGGAGGAACTTCTTTCAA
>JACRDE010000234.1 GCA_016212935.1 Desulfomonile tiedjei
ATGCAATCCCCCGAAAGCCCAACCCCGAAACCCCTCGGTGTACCCGGGCAGGGGTATTTTCAGGTAAAAGCCGGGGCCCAGAGTCTGTTGAGAAGACTGGATTCCGGCCTTCGCCGGAATGACGGATTAAGAGCCAAACATCCTTAAGTTAGCGCCTATGCCCCGATCTTACAGCTTTGAAAGCGCATTCGTATAAGAGATACCTTGCGTCAGTCGTGTCTTCCGATCCGAAGGAACAAGCCGCTGAGAGCGCTGCCTTGAGAGCTCCTGTCGACTACAATACCCTGTATCGTGGCGTGTATCAAGCCAAGGCTGCAATTAGAAACGTCTCTCTGAATTGCCATGAAAGGCGATGCTGCCTCCAAGCATGAGGTCGGTCGTCAATCGCGCTTGAAATGACCGGATCGCCCGCCGCTCTTTTCCATCAACCGCACACAGGAAATCACCATCGCTTTGTCAACTGCCTTACACATATCGTAAATGGTCAGAGCCGCAACGGAAACCGCTGTGAGTGCCTCCATTTCAACCCCGGTCCTCGCTGTCACTTTCACCGTAGACTCGATCTCGATCACCGACCGTTCTTTGTCAGGGAAAAACTCGAGTTTCACTGAGGAAAGCGGAAGAGGGTGTGCCAGCGGAATCAGGTCAGAGGTTTTCTTGGCCGCCATGATACCAGCAAGCCTGGCCACCCCGAGCACGTCACCTTTTTTTGCGCGATTTTCAAGTATAAGATCCAACGTGGCAGAATTCATACTAATTTCTCCGCGGGCCACTGCGACTCTGACGGTCACATCCTTTTCGCCCACATCCACCATTAATGCTTGCCCTTTATCGTCAAAATGGGTGAAATCTTTCATTCGCATTTCCCTCAGCTGAATTAGTTTACGTTACAAAAGGATCGTAAGGGGCTGCATGATACGTAGCGACTTCCTTCGGTCACTCCAAGGTACATCAAGCGGCCAAGCGCTGGATTCGCTTGCAAGAGTGAGAAGTTCTTGAAGGGGGTTCCCAGGGGGAAACTTCTTGCAAGAAGTTCCCCCCTCCAAGCCATCAAAATTTCTTGGGTCTTGCGCCTGCACCCAGCCTCAGGCTCAGGGCTCCGGCATGGGCAGCGAACCCTTCGTATCGGGCCAGCGCCAGGGTTTTGGGAGCCAGTTCCGCGAAACCTTCCTCAGTGACAATGGAGTAAGACATGCGACGGGTGAAATCCCTTACTGAGAGCGCCGAAGCTGTTCTCGCGAAGCCCGATGTCGGCAAAATCGCATTCGGCCCGATGGAGTAATTGGCCAGCGTTCCTGGAGTGAATGGTCCGAGAAGGGCTTCGCCCGCGAATTTCACTTTGTCCAGAATGGCCAACGGCTCACGAGTCAATATCTGTAAATGTTCTGGAGCGAACTGATTTATAAAATCGACCGCATCATTCATATCTGTGGCAAGGATTACGCCGCCGTTCGTCTTGAACACTTCCGTGCAGAAAGAGGCCCTTTCTTCGGGTAGAGCAGCCACCATCCGGGGAATGAGGTCCAGGGCCTGTGACGCCAAATCTGCATCAGTAGTTACAAGATACGCTGAAGAATCCGGCCCGTGCTCAGCCTCTATGAGAAGATCCGTAACAGCTGTCAGCGGATCAGCGGAATCGTCCGCGAGAATGATTGCCTCACTGGGGCCAGCTGGCAGACCGGTGTCAATTTCAGTGGACAGGATCTGTTTTGCAGCGAGAACGTAACCTGAACCCGGGCCAACTATTTTGTCGACCCGAGGGATGGTCTCAGTCCCGTATGCAAGAGCGGCCACGGCTTGCGCTCCGCCGAGAGCGTAGACTTCTTGGATTCCGATCATGCGTGCCGCAGCCACAGTGGCTGGATCAGCCTTTCCGTTTCTATCCGGAGGAGTCATCACTGCGATTCGTTCGACCCCGGCTACTTTGGCAGGGACCCCTGACATCATCATCATTGATGGGAATGATCCTTTGCCGCGCGGCACGTACAATCCCACCGAAGGAATAGGCACTATTCGCTCGCCTGCCGTTATTCCTGGGCTGATCTCCATTTCCCATGACCGCGGCTCAACCTGGCGCTCGTGGAATCTGCGTATGTTGGCTATGGAGACTTCCATAGCTTCCTTGAGATCGCTGGGCAGCGATTGCACTGCACCATCCATTTCGTCTGCAGACACCCTGAAGTTTTCGGGCCGCATTTCTGCTCCGTCGAAGCGAGCAGTGAATTCGATGACAGCATCGTCACCACGTTTCCGGACCTCTTCCAGGATCGGCGCAACCCTTACCATAAGCTGTTTCAGATCCACGCCTGTGCGGCGGCAGAGTTTTTCGCGTTCTTTGGGGCCCGTCCGGGCTAGCTCAAAATAGTTCACCTTCATCATTGACCTCTTCCGCTGTTGCGGGCGTAGACAGGCAGTGTGTAGCAGGCTATTATACACATTGCTACTGAGGATCACACCATTGAATCGGGAATGACCAGGGAAGGATATACTATGGCAGCGGAATACAACAAGGCTGAGGCCGATTTCTTTATTGTGGCGCTCAAAGAGGAAGCCAGATCGGTTCTGTGGAAGGTCGGCTCCAACACCGATCCTGAGACGCTGGTGAAAGGCGTGATGGAAGATCTGCAGGCATTGGCCCGTAGTAATGACGGAACAGACACCAGAACTGACGAAGAAATCTGGATACAGGTGAGGGAACGTTTGCTCAAAGCCGCCTACGAAACCCGGCCTCACTGCATTCGCTGTGGGGAATGCTGCAGCAACGGCAGCCCTACATTGCTCGCTGAAGACATTGCTCTGTTCCGGAATGACACACTCAAGCCCGCTGATATAGTCACCATAAGGTGCGGGGAGCCTGTTTACTCGAACCGGGAAGAAAAAGCGGATACTGCTCAGGCGGAAATGATCAAGATCAGAGAAAACGCCGGAGAAAAGACCTGCGCTTTTTATCAAAAATGGGACAAAAGCTGTAGCATATACGAGTCACGACCCCAGCAATGCCACAAGCAGGAATGCTGGAACCCGGAAGCATCCGAAGAATTCGTGGAAAGCGCCAGGCTCGACCGAAAAATTTTGTTGGAAGCAGTCCCTCCCTTGTGGGAGTTGATCAAGCGCCACGAAGAACGCTGCTCGCACGATGAATTCGCCAGATCAATGGCGCGTCTGAGCGCAACCAAGGGCCAGACAGTGGAAGAGGTCCTGGAAATGCTGCGATTCGACTACCATGTACGGGAATTTATTGCTGAAAACTTCGGGCTTGCTCCGGAGTCACTGGAATTCTTTCTTGGCAGGCCGCTCAGTGCTTTCCTGGGACTTTACGGCCTCAAGCTGGAAGAAGAGGACGGCAGCTTTATTCTGAGCCCTGTTGAGTGACATACATCTGTGTACAAAGAAGATTTCCAGGGGAGACCTCCTGGCTATCTGGTTCCCAAGCTCCGGGAACCCATGCTGTCGGATTTTTCTGCCCAATGAACTTTTTTCTCGTAACACGTCACGCGTGCGATTTCCTAAGGTGCTCTGAAGGCTCGGCCTCCAGGCCCTGGGTTTCCAACCTTCAAGCCTGGGAACTAGAAACGAGTTGCGATCCAAAAGATAATGAATGCAAGGGGCGAGCATATGATAACTCACTTGTTTGGAAGGGGGAGGGCTTAACACTTAACGGTCGATTAGGGAAATATGAGCAGGTGAGTCCGTCTGATCTCAAGATCCAGCGTCAGTCAGAACTTTGTGACGGCCCCTCTCGTAAGTCTATACGAGACGCCAGGATTTCTGGCCGTGGCCTAATGGTATGATCCGATTACGGCAATCATGGCCAATAATACAAGAAGTATTAGCACCAAATTGTTAATCTCAGGCCTTTCTAGCCGGAGACAGAAATGACGCGCAGACCTAATATCCCAGGGATCGAAAAAATAGAAACCAATGCCGTTCTTGTTCATCGTAATCAGCCACCGAAGCCTCCGGAGCACAGGTTTATTCAGAGGACCGGCACAAAACCGCTGATCAAGGATGCACGTAAACTGACTGCCTGCATTTTGAATTTTTCTCTCCGTAACAATTATTCAGTCACCCGTTACCGAAAACTACAGAGAATCGTCTGCTCTTGGAAAGATCAAGATTCCTGTCTCCATCACGTGGATTTTCGATTTGAGGAAATGGTTGATGACATTTCGGAGCAACGAAGTCTAGATGTCACGAAATTCAATCTGCCCCTGTTTGACAGTTTTCTAGACGATGGAGCTTTCTTGTCAAATGGCGACGGCCCTGTATTCACCCCTGACAGGAAAGGATTTGAGCACTTGGCCCTTCCTCTCACACGCTTTCTTGGCCCGAACTTCCCAATCAAACCATCCATTGATCGAGAAGGCATAGTATGTTCCAGCCTTCAAAGACCCATTCAGAGCAATATTGTCAGACTCCATGCTAAGCTGATCGATGAGTGCAATCTCGCTTTTGAGTCAGGCGATTTCCAGTGGCTGCACAATCTTCGTATGTTGTTAAATGAGTGCTACACGATTGTAGATATGACCCTGCATCAACTCTATTTCAAGGCGCGGTACAAGCCGAAACGAGGCTGGAAATTTGATCCTAAGCGATTAGGACAGAGGCAAGGGCGCAGGATAAGGGACAAGCTTGAATGGATTTTTCAAATAACTGGCAAGCAACTGGATGACGCACAGGAGGAGTTGAAGGATTTCCGTGTACTCAAGGACATAAGGAATCATCTGAACCATCTTGATCCACCCGCCATTGCGTTCACAATAGAAGATGTAGTGAACTGGCTGAACCGCATACAGTCTATAGGGAAACTGTTGTGGAAAATGCGAGACAAAATGGATGAGCCTCCCAGCAAAGGAATAGTTGAGATCATAACACTTCCTGTTGTGGAGTTTGTGCCAAAGAATCTTCACTTGCAGCGAATACCTCAGAGCAATCAAGCAGGTTACGCCAGTGTAATTTGGCCGGCGAAAGAACCGATTTTCACTGGATAGCGGTACGATTCTTGCTGGCCTCTCGATGTGGAAAGAAGATCCGACGGTATTGCCGTGCGGAGAGCGAAAGCCCACAGAACAGGTGCATTGAACCATCACTGAATTCTCGTGATGCCCACCTCGACCATGCAGCGGGCGGCTGCCGATCTGTCATCCTCTTGGTGTTCACGCATCTTTCCGTTAGGACTGGTGGCGAACCGTTTCAAGAATGAAATGTATCCCGCATCAGGATTGGGTATTTCAGACCGTCTGTCCGGATCAATTATCTAAGAGCGCCCGTTTTGGTGACGTTCCATGAATTCGTACCATCGTCTGTCTGTGAACTCCTGAAGTGCCTGGATTTGGCCCTCAGTGATTTTCTTGAAACGTGTCTGTCCCTTGACATAATCTGCCACGGTCTTCTTGCCACCCTTTTCAGCAAGCCTCAATGAGCGGGAAGTGAGTCTGAATTTACCGTCGACGATTTCGTAGAGCACGTGAACCGCTGTATCCGCAGCAAGTTTCCCCATCTTTATCAGGTCCTTGTTCGGGAACCCCCAGCCGGGAGGGCATGGCGCATGTACTTCGATGTACCGTGAGCCCTTGATCTCTTTAGCTTTGCGGACCTTATCGTAAAGATCCAACGGAAACGAAGGGGATGCAGTGGCAACGTAAGGTATTCGGTGGGCTTCCACGATCCGAAGCATGTCTTTCTTGTGTTGGAGTTTGGCCAGAATCGGAGTCGTAGTTGTTACCGCTCCAGCGGGACTGGCGCTCGAGCGCTGTGTTCCGGTGTTCATGTAACCTTCGTTGTCATAACAGACGTACATGAAATCCGTCCCTCGTTCGAGTGCGCCCGAGAGGGATTGAATCCCTATGTCGTAGGTCCCGCCGTCTCCTGCGAACGCGACCACCGTGTAACCCGCCTTGCCCGTGGCTTTGAGTCCGGCCACAATACCGGAAGCAGCCGCGCCGGTCGCTGCAAAAGGGTTGTTAACGCAGATCACTTTCACTGGTGTTATAGGATAAACCCCGTGGAGGACCGTCATGCAGCTGGCCGGTACCGCAACAATGGTTTTTCCGGGGTCCAGGGCCTTCAAGGAGTGGCGATATGTTAGCATGAGCCCGCACGCGGCGCATGAGCGAGTCCCTGGTAAAATGAATTCTTCCTTGGGTAATTCTTTTGCTGCCTTAGTTGCCATTGTATTACCTCTTCCAAGTCCTTCGGGCTGAAACTCTTCAGCCGCGCACATCTATCCATTTGTGTGCAGAGCGTTTTGTGATAGCCTCTGCTGCGGTCTCAGCGAGTTGTTCCGGCCTTACGTCCCTACCGCCTAGACCGGCTACGAAAGACGCGACCTTGGGCCTCAGATCCCTTTCAAAGAGCGCAGCTTTCAGATCTGTTGCAACAGCGCCCATGTACCCGTAGCTCACATCCTTCTCGAAGACGGCTACGGTCTGGACTCCTTGCAATGCCTTGCACAAAGCCTCCGCGGGGAACGGGCGATAGGCCCGCACTCCTACGACTCCTGTTCTGAATCCCTGCTGACGCAAGGAATCAGCTGCCAGAGTGCATTCAGAGGCCAGGGAACCCATGCTTACCAGCGCATGATCCGCGTCTTCCATGCGGTAGCTCCACACAGGGCCTCCCCAGCTCCGGCCGAAAACTGCCTCGAATTCCCGATCCGTCTCCTTGATTATCTCAAGGGAAGAAATGAGGTCTTCCTGAAGCTTATAACGGAGATCCATGTACCCGGGCCTCAAGTTGCCTTCAGCATCTTGCCTGGGCTCGCTTAGAATCAGTGGGTTCAGATTCATGTACGAACCTTCCGAGATCCCCGTGAAGATCGGGCAAGGGGGCAGGAATTTGTCAACGTCTTCGACGACAGGCGCCTCCACCGGAGTGCTGGCATGAGAAAGCACGAAACCGTCGTAGCAGACCATCACCGGAATCAGGACACGTTCGGCAATCTTGTAAGCCTGAATGAGCGTGTCCAGAACCTCCTGGCTGTTTCGGCAGTAAAGCTGAATCCAACCCGTGTCACGCTGAGATATGGAATCCTGTTGGTCGTTGAGGATAGTCCATGGGGCACCCACCCCGCGATTGACGCACGCCATGACTACCGGGACTCTGCTTCCGGCTGCCCAATGGAGCATCTCGTGCATGTAAAGCAGGCCGTTGGCGCTGCTTGCCGTGAACACCCTCGCTCCCATTTGGGATGCCGCAACGACTGAAGCCATGGCCGAGTGCTCACTTTCCACTGTGAGGTATTCCGCATTCAGTTCACCTCGCTCCACCATGGCCGCAAGCTCCTCGGTCACCGGAGTCTGTGGTGTAATAGGATACGCTGCGATCACCTGAACCCTGCACAATGAGGCGGCAATTGCTGCTGCAGTATTGGCTGTAATGATCCTAATGTCCTTCATCGGGATCTCCTTGGGATTGTCTTCCTTGGACCATAGTGATGGCCTTTCTCGGGCATTCTTCCGCACAAATTCCGCACCCTTTGCAGTATTCCACGTCAATTTCAAGCGGAAATTCCCGTGAGATCACCCCGTCTGGGCAGTACATCCAGCACAGGAGACAAGATTCCTGTTGTGAGCACTTTTCGTGGTCAATCCTGGGCGTATGGGATCGCCAGTCTCCGGTCCTTCCGGCTTCGCCGGCAGCGGGTTTGGAGACTGCCACGACAGTCTCTCTGTTTTTTTCAGCCATCGTTTTCCTCACAAATCAGTAGCGGAAATGCGCCCGATCTACAGTAGCCTGAGCGTTTCCTTAACAGACAGTCTTAATATTGGGGGATCCGGCGGAACTCACTTTGATACGATAAAATCCCTCAAGAAGTCTGTGTGACCGGCGCGAGACTGTCGGAGCGCCTGGGCCGGAATCCTGTCCATGAAAAGGTCTCTCGAGGAATCCTTCAACGGGATTTCTGAAGTGGGTTCCAAGTCACGCGTTGGCGGAAGCAACCGGAAGCTCGTACCTGAGGATTCTTGTATTCCTGTAAGCCAGTTCCAGAGCCGCAAGGTTTCTGTCTAGGGCCGCGCCTTTGAATTTCCTTCCAATGGCCAGACGGATGTTTTCCGCACTGACCAAGTCCGATGCCGCCGCAAAGGGTCCCAGAATAGATGTGGAAATGAGGACGTTGCCTTCCACAATGAGACCAGCCGCCTCGGATGAATGAAACGCATCGGAAACCGCCACGGTGTAAGGGCCCTTGACTCCAAGTTCCTCAGGCCCTCGGGCCGAGTTCACCACCAATAGGCCGCCGGTCTTCAAGTTGGCAGTCACGTTGACCATATCGAGGAGATTGTCGTCCAGGACTACGGCGATGTCCGGGTAAAGAACGTTGGAAAAGGTCCGTATGGG
>JACRDE010000235.1 GCA_016212935.1 Desulfomonile tiedjei
AGGCTTATATGAAAAAACTCGTTTCCCTTCAACCCGCAACAGCCCGGACAAGCAGACATGGACTCCGAGAAACCACCATCCAATGACCCTACTCGGAAAAATGGACCCTCTCACACGCCTGATAGCGCGGAACGTAAGTTGAGATGCCGTACCTTAGAGGTTTCCTGACCAAGGCCACAGACATTCTTGCGGAACCCGTGGAGATCACGCTCTGGAAGATGATCAGCCAACTGGAAAAGTAGCGTGTAATACCGATGCGCATAGCCGCTCCTCCCGGAAACGCGCTATACTCCAAATGAACAAAGACCGCGAGCAAGAAGTTAGCGCCTATGGGGGTTGACCCTCGATCCGGATGAGGACTTGCCTCCTCGATCCGGATTGGGGCCCACTCAAAGGGAGCAGAGGCCGGCTAGCGGCGACTCACTTATGCATTAGAGTAGACGCATCACATGGGCCTTGGGTTCTTTCCCGCGCAGAAGTCCAAGAATTTTCCCGCAACACTGGTTCCAGTCTTTCCATCCATGTACAGAAAGAAAGGCCTAGTGATGGGGTACGTCCCATTATTCACAGTCTCCCTGGAGGGGAGGATCGCTGGGGAATTCTCGTCTTTCTTGATGCCAATTATTTTGATCCTTGATTCCTGGTTCTTCTCCTTCAACTGAACAATATTACGGATTCTAACGAACCCTGTGGCACCTGTGCTTTCCGCAACAGTGGGGATAATGGACCTGAAATATGCCTTTACAGCCGCGTTCGCAGCTAATGAACCCTTCAGGAAGTCACGCGTGAAGAATTCCATAGTTCCTGCACGCTTTTCACCGACCACGACGACGGCAATCGGCTCATCGAAGCCACCTACTTGCTTCCAGTTCGTGATTTGCCCACTAAATATCTTGCGAACCTGATCAGCAGTCAGCTCGTTTATCGTGTTCGTAGGTATCACGACAATTACAATGCCCCCCCAGCCTATTATTTTTTCCATCATGTCGACGCCTTTCTTGGCGGCGGCTTCTTTTTCGGGGGAGTCAATATCATGGGATTGCATGACTATTTCGGCTTCTTTCTCTAAAAGGGCCTTGAACGCGTCTGATGCACCGGATCCGCCTGAGACCACTATGTTCACGTTCGGATTGCGTTCCATGAACTCTTTTGCGTACGCGTCGACCAAATCGGCCATGCTCTCGGATCCCCTCACGCGGATGATTTCTTTATCCGCTCCGATCGCAGAAGTGAATAGTGCCAAAACAAGTAACGTTGAGGTCACAACAAAAATGCAAAGTCTTTCCTTCATTCCAGTTCCTCTCTCAGCATCCTGATTAGATGGATTGTAGAATGGCCGTCCGCAGGATGAACCATTTATTCAAAAACTCAGGGAATTTATAGCAATTAATGTACCAGTAGTCCATAAAGAGCCCGCAAGAGAAAACTTCTGGCTTTTGCAGGTGAAATCGCCCTAAGTATTCGATGGAAACTGTCATCTAGCGGTTGAGAATTGATCTATATGCGGCGAAATCACGCTGACAGGCGATCAGCAATAGTCATAACGGCCGGTTGCTTTAGATCGGCATGTGGGAAAGTCACGCTTGCGTCCGATTTCTGCGTGCGATTTACACACTACGCTGTCTCACAGGCAGTGACGGTGTATTCCTTCATACCTCTTCGCAACAATTCTTGAAAGCCAGCCGACATGTCTCCGGAGTGCCTCGTTTCCCCCATAACTGAACGGTTACGTCAAACCGGGTAAATAGTTGCTCCGAACTGGTAATGGAATTATAATGCTTGGATGGTTCCGGTTTCCAATCATTGGTCACGCCGATTGTCGCTCAGAGGTCGGAAAATCCTGGCACAATGAAGTAAGAACTGATTTTATGGCTGCCATTAGGGGAGTCTCATCTTGTCTTGATCTCGCAGACATGGGAGCCTGGGCTCAACCAACGATGGAAATTGTCAGAAGAAATAGGACTAGAGGACTTCCATGAACACTCAGCCGGTCTTGCGAACGCACAGTCGTATGGCACATGGGGTCGAACTCAGGCCGAATCAGTACAGCGGAACCGTCACCCACGACTCAGTCAAAGATCCGAGCGCAACCATGGTTAGCCTTGACGTGAATCTTAGAGAAGCCTTGGCCCGATTGATGCTGTCTATCCTGGTGCTTCCTTTCCTCATCGGTGCGAAAGGTGCCACTGAAGCACAACTGAATCAGGATCTTCTCCTCGAAGCTTTTCATGGACGCCCTGATCGAATTGAGCAGTTGCTAAGGCAAGGTGCGGATGTGAACGCGAAAAACCCTGACGATCGTGCCACCGCCCTGACGACCGCCGTTCAGAGAGATCATGTAGGTGCTGTAAGAGTTTTCTTGGCACACGGTGCAAGGGTTAACGACAAGGATATCCTGGGTTATACTCCTCTGATGTATGCCACAAACGCCCAAATCGCCAGGATGCTAGTTGAAAAAGGGGCCGACGTTAATACTAGGGGAAAGGACCACATGACACCTCTCATAAGCGTTTCGTCGAAAGGGGCTTTAGAGGTGGCAAAAATCCTGGTCAGCAAGGGCGCAGATGTAAACGCTAAGCTGGGAAACGGCAAGACGGCATTGATGGAGTCTATAGAAAGAGATTTTCCTGAAATAGCAAAGTTGCTCATCGCTCACGGCGCGGACATAAACGATGTTGACAACCAGGGTCGTACAGCCCTGATTTACGCTGCCTCGAACAAACAGCTCGAAGTTTTACGAATCCTTTTGGGCAAAGGGGCTGACGTGAATGCAAAAAGCAAAATCGGCTACCCGGCTCTTATGCATTCCGCTGGCGAGGTAGTCGTAGTGGAAATGCTTCTGGACCATGGTGCAGACGCAAATGCCAAGTCAGAAGACGGAATGACGGTTTTGATGAGGGCTGCAGCAAAAGGACATCACTCAGTCGTGAAATTGCTTTTGGAAAGGGGCGCGGACATCAATGCTCAGGATAAATGGGGCAGAACCGCCTTATACTGGGCCGAGAAATTCGGTCATGTTGCAATAGCGGACCTTCTGAAAAGCAACGGGGCCCAAAATTAACTTACCCGCCGATAGAACGGTCAGTCACGCAGCATGAGCCAATGTCCATGATCGGGGCGGGTCTTCGGAAGAATTCGCACATTACTTTTGGCAACCCGCACATATCAGGCTGACCACTTTGGCTAAAATGTGGTAGACTCAACTTAGTCGCTCAAGAGAAAGACCATACGCAACTCAGGAATCGCGGCAGAAATGGCGCGACGTCTGTCGTCTCAGGGCTGTGTTGGGGGGATGTGGTTTGGAGCGCTGTTTTCCATCAAGCAGTCTGATCGCATTCCATTTGAACCATTCGTGAACTCTTGCAGAGGTCTGGGAAACGAATATGCGTCCCATTCCAGGTTATCAAATCGTAGAAACGATCTATGAAGGCCAGCGATCAATCGTGTACCGAGCCGGCAGAGAAGGCGCGAGTCCGGTCATCCTCAAGGCCTTATCCAAAGAACGCCCCTTGATAGAAGAAATCGCGGCTCGGAAACGCGAGTACGAGATTCTTCAAAGTCTCAATTTTCACGGAATAATAAAGGTATTCGGGCTGGAAGATCACGGGCACGGTCCTGTGCTCGTGCTGGAAGATTTTGGAGGTCAATCACTCGACAGACCCGTCCTAGACCGATCCTTGACATCGCGCGAAGTGATTCTCCTTGCGATAGGACTCGTTGAAATCGTGGGCGAACTTCACGCCGCAAATATCATCCACAAGGACATCAATCCGAGCAACATAGTCGTCAATCAGCAGAGCGGGGAGATCAAAATCATCGATTTCGATCTCGCTGGGACCTTTTCTCGGGAACACGCCGCCTTGGAAGATGTGCGATTCGAGGGCACCCTACAGTACACTTCCCCGGAACAGACCGGGCGAACAAACCGCTGGGTGGATTACCGGACTGACTATTATTCTCTCGGTGCGACTCTTTATGAACTTCTTTGCGGCAGACCTCCGTTTGATTCATCAGATTCGCTGGAACTGGTACATTCGCACATTGCCCGTATTCCGCAGTACCCGTCTGAATTGAACCCCTCAATTCCAAAGGTACTTTCGGATATAGTCATGAAGCTGCTCTCCAAGAATCCCGACGGCCGCTACCAAAGCGCGTGGGGACTAAAGGCTGATCTGCAAGAATCACTGAGGCAGCTCGAAACACACGGAAAAATTGAACGATTCCCTCTGGGATTACGGGACAGGCCCGAAAGGTTTCAACTCCCCGAAAGGCTATACGGCAGGGAACGGGAAATCCGAGCGCTCGCACACTCTCTGGAACGGATAATCAGCGGCGGGAAAGAAGTAGTAATGATTTCCGGAAGCCCGGGAATCGGAAAGACTGCTCTGGCAACAGAAATCTGCAAGCCTTCGCTTCACAAGCCCTTGCGTTTTATATCCGGAAAATTCGAACAGTTTCACCACGATATTCCCTACGGGGCGGTGGCAGAGGCTTTCCGCGGAATGGTCCGTCAGATCTTGACCGAAAGCGAGGAACAGCTCGCTCAGTGGCGCAGAGAGCTGCTTGATGCTCTCGGGACCGGTGGCCGCATCATCATCGATGTTATTCCGGAACTCGAGTTCATCATCGGACCACAGCCGCAGCCCTTGGAAGTTGAACCGCAAGAATATCGGAACCGATTTAATCGCCTCTTTCAGAAATTTCTTCGGGTGTTCTGCAGACCCGAGAATCCGTTGGCCGTATTTCTTGATGATCTTCAATGGGCGGATTCAGCTTCCTTGAAGTTGCTGGAATTGATCATCGAGGACGAGGAAACCAAATATCTTATGGTGATCGGCGCTTACAGAGACAAGGCTGTTGGTGAGTCGCACCCCCTACGTCTGACAATCGAGAAACTGGAGAGAGACGGGCAGAGCATCAACCACATCCTTTTGGGTCCGCTGGACCTCGAATATGTGGTCAAACTTTGCGTGGACAGCCTGCATGTGGATGAAGAATCAGTGACCGCATTAGCCGTTCTAGTGTTGAACAAAACAGGCGGCAACCCATTTCACTTGAACGAATTCCTGAAATCTCTCTATCTAGAAAACTTGTTGCGTTTCCTTCCTCGTGAAGGGAGATGGGAATGGGACCTGGATCAAATTCAGGCCCGTGGAATCACCGACAATGTTGTTGAACTCATGGCCGAAAAAATCAAAAGGCTGGGCGAGGAGGTCCAAAACGCGCTCAGGCTGGCTGCGTGCGTTGGAAACAGATTCGAATTGGTAGCTCTGGCCATAGTTCAGGGGAAAACTCAAAGTGAGACCATCAGGAGCCTGATGCCCGCTGTAGCCGAAGGGTTGGTGCTGCCTTTGGGCGATGCCTGGAGGAACGTCGGATCGGAATCAGTGAACAGCGAGACCTCAATTGTCGAATTCAAGTTCTGCCATGACAGGGTTCAGCAAGCTGCTTACTCAGCGATTCCCGAATCTGAAAAGGCGGCAGTTCATCTGAGGGTGGGTCGTTTGCTGCTGAACAACACTCCGGTCGACAACCTCGAAGCGAAAATATTCGATATAGTCAATCAGTTGAATTTTGGCCTGGAGTTCGTAAACCAGGAGCAGGAGCGTTTTCAACTGGCCGAACTCAATTTAAGGGCGGGCAAGAAAGCCAGGGGATCCGCGGCATATGAAGCTGCTTTCAGGTACTTCAAGGCAGGATTGAAAGCATTGAATGAATATCCTTGGCGGACTCGGCACGATCTGGTGCTCCAACTCCATGTACACGCTACGGAGGCCGCATATTTGACCGCTGACTTTGAGGCCATGGAGCTTTTTTCCGCCGAAGTCATTGATAAAGCAGGGAGTATCCTCTATAAGACGAAGGTTTACGAAGTCAAGATTCAGGCTGCCATCGCCCAGTACAAAATGTTGGATGCAGTGAAGCTTGCTTTAGGGGTCCTGGGAATGCTCGGGGTAAGAATCCCGGAAAACCCGTCCAAACTCGATATAGCCTTGGCGCTGCTGAAAACGAAATTATTGCTGATCGGCAAGAGAATCGAATCGCTGGCAAAAGCCCCCGAGATGACAGACCTCAAAAGCCTCGCGGCAATCCGTATCATGTCCAGCATGGGAAAGGCAGCATATGCGGCCCAGCCTATGATGTTCCCGCTTCTCATCGCTAATTCGGTCAACCTGTCCGTAAAATTCGGGAACGCTCCCGAGTCTGCCCTCGCCTATGCGACTTACGGAATGCTTCTATGCGGCATAGTAGGAGACATCGATGCCGGCTATCGTTTTGGTCAGATGGCCTTGAGCCTGCTTGAACGTTTCAGCACCAGCGGACTCAAGGTCAACACGCTAGAGATAGTCCATTTTTTTGTCAAACCTTGGAAAGAGCATTACGGAAAACAGCTCAAGCCTTTGTTTGAAGCCTATAAGAGCGGTCTGGAATGCGGGGGTTTTGAAGAAGCGGCTCATTGCGCTTATATGTACTGTTCCGGGCTATTCCGGGTGGGAAGAGTACTGCCGGAACTGGCAAAGGAAATGGCCTATTTTTGTGATTCAATACGCAAAATTAAGCATGAATCAGCACTGCGCCTCCTGGTCATATTTCGACAAGCCGTCTTGAATCTAATGGGCCAATCCAAAGACCCGTGCAGCCTTGTAGGAGAAGCCTTTGATGAGCTCAAAATGCTGCCTCTTCACCAGTCGGCCAGTGACAGAAGCGCAATTTGCGTCACCCATCTGAATAAACTTGCTCTCTGCTACATTTTTGAGAAATACTCGGCGGCCCTCGAGAGTGCGGCAAAGGCCGCCGAACACCTTGACGGTGTCCCAGGTACCCCTGCAGTACCCATATTCTATTTCTACGATTCTTTGGCCAGACTCGCTATTTGCGGGTCGCAGCCGGGCAGGGCTCGAGATGCCTTACTAAGTCAAGTGCGGCGCAATCAAAAGAAGATGAAGAAATGGGCCCATCACGGGCCAATGAATCATTTGCACAAATTCATACTGGTGGAAGCCGAGTGTTACAGAGTGTTGAGGAAACACGACAGAGCTGAGGAATGCTATAAGCAGGCGATACAGCTGGCCAGAGAAAACGAGTACATCAATGAAGAAGCTCTGGCCAATGAACTCGCGGCAAAATTCTATCTGGCACGAGGCGACGTCGATCTGGGACGATCCTATCTGTTGGACGCCCGCTATTGCTATGAAAGATGGGGGGCGCTCGCAAAGGTCAAACTCCTCGACGAAAAAAACCGACTCTTGTTTATGGGATATGCTGAAGCGGAAACGCACGCGCATGACGATCTAAAATCTTCAGCGGGTTCATCCGGTTTTGATTTGGACCTGGATCTGGCTTCAGTGATAAAAGCGTCGCAAGTCATATCCGGCGAAATTGTTCTCGAGAAACTCGTAGAAAAGTTGATGAACATCGTTTTAGAAACCGCAGGCGCTCAAAAAGGTTTCCTCATCCTGCAGTCCAAGAACGGGCTCATCGTAAGATCAGAGGCACGCGTGGACCATGACGTTAGCCCCGTCTTGAAGTCGGTGCCTGTGGAAGACTGTCCGGAGCTTTCTCACGCAATCGTCAATTACGTAAGCCGTACAATGGACAGTCTCGTGTTGAACAACGCTGTCAGAGAGGGAAGCTTCACCACGGACCCGTACGTCGTGTCTAACAACCCGAAGTCGATTCTTTGCACGCCGCTGATCCACCAGAGCAAAATTACGGGAATGCTGTATTTGGAAAACAATTTGGCAACTCACACATTCACGCCTGAGCGCCTGGAAATACTAGGGGTGCTGTGTTCCCAGGCCGCAATCTCTTTGGAAAACGCTCAGCTGTATGAAGGTATGGAGCAACTTGTTGCAGAGCGAACCGCAGAACTGCAGAGCTCTAACGAGGAACTGAGCCGGGAAATAGAAGTCCGTCAGCGAGCGCAACAAGCCCTGTATCAGGCCAAGATCGAGGCGGAGGCGGCCAATCGCGCAAAAAGCGAATTTCTGGCAAACATGAGCCATGAGCTGCGAACACCTCTCAATGCAATCATTGGCTTCTCGCAATTGCTCAGGGATCAATGGGGCGGCAAGCTCAGCGAAAAGCAGCTTCAATACGTGAGCGAAATATCCCTAAGCGGACATCACCTGCTACAGTTGATCAACGATATATTGGACATGGCAAAAGTGGAATCAGGGAAAATGGATCTGCATTTCTCTCGGATAAATTTGGGCCAATTGCTGAAATATACAATGATAATGATAAAGCAGAAGGCGATGCAACACGGCCTGGAACTCAATCTCCACGTCAGTGACGATCTCCGGGGCATTGAGATTATGGCGGATGAGGTCAAGCTTAAGCAAATAGTGCTTAACCTCCTTTCTAACGCGGCGAAGTTCACCCCGGACGGTGGCAGGATAGTGGTTGAAGCCCACGGGGAGGGAGACAATCTGGTCATAAGTGTGTCTGACACGGGAATCGGAATAAGATCGGAAGACCACGACAGAATTTTCGAACCCTTCGAGCAAGTGGACTCGTCGCTTGCCCGCCGACAGAGGGGGACAGGGCTGGGACTCGCATTGACACGAAACCTTGTCAGACTTCACGGCGGTCGCATTTGGATGGAAAGCGAGGGAGACGGAAAAGGCAGCGCCTTCGGATTCACGATTCCTTTGGTGGAAGCTGAGCCGGGCAACAGGCCGGTCCAAGAGTCGGAAGCGCTCAAGGCCCCTAGTTCCGCTCAAGGAAGCTCTCGCGGCTCTGCCGCCACGATACTGGTGATTGAAGACAATGAGATAAACATGAAGCTGACCACAAGCTTACTGGAAGAACAATCCTATCAAGTGCTGCATGCATCGACTGCCGAGCAAGGAATACTTGTCGCCCAGTCGGAGACGCCTGACCTTATCCTAATGGATGTGTCACTTCCAGGGATGGACGGACTCTCCGCAACTCGCATTCTCAAGCAGAATTCTCAGACCGGTCACATTCCTGTCGTAGCAGTGACAGCCCATGCAATGAGAGGAGACGAACAGAAGGCCCTGGCTGCAGGGTGCGATTCGTATCTTTCCAAGCCACTAAATAAGGAAAAATTCTGTAACCTGATAAAAGCCTTTGTTGACAGAGCGTCGGCAAAGGGATGACAATCGAGATTACTTCCCGGTGAGGAATTCCCATGTTCCCTCAGAAACGCATTCTGGTAGTTGACGATGACCGCCAAAACGTCGAACTCCTTAAGAACATGCTGGAATCGCTCGGGCACGTAGCGGAAGTTGCCTACAGCGGAATAGAGGCCATAGGAAAGCTTGATCAAAACATCGACCTTGTGCTGTTGGACGTTATGATGCCGGTGAGCGACGGGTTTGAGATCGCTGGCCGTATCAGGAGCAATCCTGAATTCGGCGATCTTCCCATCATTATGGTGACCATTCTGGACAGCAAACAAGATAGGCTCCGAGCAGTTGAGTCAGGCGCCAACGATTTCATCAGCAAACCGATTGACATGCTGGAACTCCGTGTCCGCGTAACGTCCTTGCTGAAAATGAAGAACGCACAGGACCGAATCAAGTCCTCTCTCAGAGAGAAAGAAATCCTACTTCGAGAAATTCACCACCGCGTCAAAAACAATCTCGCCATCGTCAGCAGCCTGTTAAGCCTTCAGTCTCGGTACACCACCGATGAATTTCACCGCGGGATGTTCAAAGACGCACAGAATAGAATAAGATCCATGGCCTTGGCCCACGAGAAACTCTATCTGGCCGACAACCTTGCTGCATTAAAGATGAATGAGTACATTGACGGCCTGGTGGATCATCTTCTCGTGTCGTTCAAAACATTGGGAAAGCCAATACGGCTGGTGAAAAACCTGGAGGAGGTTTACCTTGGACTTGAAACCGTGGTACCAGTGGGCATCATTTTGACGGAGCTGCTCTCAAACTGTTTCAAACACGCTTTTCCGGATGATCGCAGGGGTGAGATTGCGATAACCCTTCTTGCCAAACCTGAGAACACGTTCGAACTGATTGTAGCCGACAACGGAGTGGGTATCCGGAAAAATATCGATCTGTCCAACCCGGATTCCTTCGGCCTAAATCTAGTAAAGACCTTTGCGCAACAGATAGGCGGCAAAATTGACGTCAATTCTATCCAGGGCACCAAATTTTCTCTGGAATTCAAGAATGGTAAAGCCAAACATCGGGTGGGGGGACCCTATGAAAGCGTCACGAATACTGATTGTTGAAGATGAACTGATTCTTGCGGACGACATTGCTCACCTTTTGAAAAGCTGGGGACATGAGGTGGTCTCCATTGTCTCCTCAGGAGAGGAAGCCATCAGGAAAGCCGACGAGACCTGCCCGGATCTGGTCCTCATGGACATTGTTCTGGAGGGCCAAATGGATGGGATAGAGGCCGCTGGATACATAAAGTCTCAAGTAGAAGCGGCAATCGTATATCTGACAGCCCATTCCAAGAAAGATCTGTTTGAACGCGCCAAAATTACCGAGCCGTTTGGGTACCTCTCCAAGCCTGTGTCTCCGGAGGAATTGGAAGGCACTGTGGAAATGGCTCTTTACAAACACAAGATGGAAAAGCAGTTAAGGGAAAACGAGGAAAAGTTCCGAGCCGTATTTGAAAACAGTTTTGATGCGATGCTTTTGACCGAATCCGACGGGCAAGTCTTGGAGGCCAATTCCGCAGCAGCCAGAATGCTTGGCAGAACAAAGGAAGAACTTTATAGAATCGGCCTGGACGACTTTGTCGATGTATCCGATCCCAGACTGACAGCGGCATTGGAGGAGAGAGACAGAACCGGCCGGTTCATGGGCGAGCTTTACTTGAAGCGGAATGATGGCGCTCCGTTTCCGGCAGAAGTCTCGAGCGTGGTGTTTCTGGACTCTAAAGGCGAAAAAAGGGTGTGCGACGTAGTCAGAGACATCACCGGACGCAAGCTCTCTGATGAAGCGCTAAAGGAAAGTGAAGAAAGATACAGGAAACTGGTAGATCTCGCGCCGGATGGAATTCACGTGAGCGTAGGCGAAATATTTGCCTTTGCGAACGACGCCATGGCAGGAATTCTCGGCGTGAAGCGACCGGATGATCTCGTCGGCAGAAATATCTTCGATTTCGTTCACCCGGACTATTGCGGGGTCGTCAGGGATCGATTCAAGCGCATCATGTCAGATGGAATCCCCTTGGTAACGGAAGAAAAATATGTCCGGCCTGACGGAACAGAAGTTGAAGTGGAAGTTGCAGCGACCCGACTCACTTACCAGGGCAGGCAGGCAGCTCAGGTGGTGGTGCGCGATATCACCTATCGCAAAAGGGCTGAGGAAGCTCTTCGAGAATCCCAGGAAAAATATCGTATGGTAGTGGAAAACGCCAACGAAGCAATCGTAGTGGCCCGCAACGGCTTTGCGACATTCGCGAACGGCAAAGCAGAGGAAATCATCGGATGCTCCGCGGAGACGCTCAGGTCAGTGCCATTCAATGAGTTCATTCACCCGAACGACAGGGAATCCGTGACAAGGTGCTACCACAGGAGGCTAAGCGGAGAGTCGGTTTCCTCTCCCACATGCTTCCGTGTCATCCACTCAGACGGCTCTGCAAAGTGGGTCGAACAGAGAGCGGTCCTGATTAATTGGGAAGACTGCCCGGCAACTTTGAATTTCCTGTACGACATCACGGAGAGGAAAAAAATCGAAGAAGAACTCATAAAATTGGAGAAACTTCAGTCCGTAGGGCTACTTGCCGGAGGAATCGCTCACGACTTCAATAACATCCTGACAGCCATAATGGGAAACATTTCCCTCGCAAAGGTTTGCACCTTTCCCGGAGACAAGATCCATGAGAGATTGTCTCTCGCCGAAAAGTCGTGCCTGCGGGCACAGGGATTGACCAAGCAGTTATTGACCTTTTCCAGTGGTGGGGCCCCGGTCACGAAAGTCTCGGATATAGCCGGCGTAGCTAAAGGAGGTTGCATCGCTGCGCTGTGCGGTTCAGACGTAGCTTGTGAGTTTAATTTTCCCGATGATTTGTGGCTCGCCCAAGTTGACGAAGGTCAGATCAGTCAGGTTTTCGGAAACCTGCTTCTCAATGCGATTCAGGCCATGCCGGGCGGCGGATCTGTATGTGTAACGGGCTGCAATGTTACCGTGACTGAGGAAGACAGGCTTCCCATTGATCCTGGAGACTACTTGAGAGTATCGGTGGCAGATCAAGGGATCGGTATATCTCGCGAGCATATTACGAGAATATTCGATCCATATTTCACCACTAAGTGCGAAGCAAGGGGCCTTGGACTGGCTACCGCCTACGCTATAATCAACAGACACGGGGGCATGATTACCGTCGACTCCCGGTTGGAAGTCGGCACTACTTTTCATGTGTATCTTCCTGCCTCTAAGAACGGAGTGCAAGCTCAGACGGATCTTGACGATCTTCCGGTTTTCGGGAAAGGCCGCGTACTGATTATGGACGATGAGGAGCCGATAAGACGCCTTGCTCAGGATGTACTATCTTTCCTGGGATACGAAGTGGCAGTCGCGGAACACGGGGAACAAGCGATCAGTCTCTACGCGAAGGCCAAAGATTCCTCCGACCCGTTCGATGTTGTGATACTCGACTTGACCGTTCCAGGAGGGATGGGAGGAATTGAAGTGGTAAAGGCGCTTCGTGAAGTGGACCCTGATATCAAAGCGATTGTTTCAAGCGGTTATTCCAGCGATCCGGTTATGGCGGACCATAGGAAACACCTGTTCCAGGGAGTTGTCTCCAAGCCTTACACTGTCAGAGAACTCAGCCAAGTCCTGAAAAGGGTAATTGAAGAGTAGAAGCGGCAAAATCCCCGGCTTCGGTCGAAGTGGGCTCATAGCGAGTCTTGTCAGCCCATGACGTCAATATTGAATACCCCGTTTGATCTCATGACCTCGGGTAAGAGGCAGCGGATGTTTGTGCTCACAAACAAAGTAAATGTATTATACAGTTCG
>JACRDE010000236.1 GCA_016212935.1 Desulfomonile tiedjei
CCGTATCTGGATCTCAGCCGAGGATTCGACTCCCGGAGCCAGGAATTTCTCAAGCTGGCAGCGGAACTGGGGGCCTCCGGGGCCCAGGGAACAGCTGCTTTCAATGCAGGCGTCGAGGCGCAAACGACTTTCAGGGATCAGCTCAGATCGCGCGGTGAACAGATTCTGAGAGAGATCGATGATAATCCCGATCTTATGGCAGTAGTGCTTTTCGGCCGTCCTTACAATGCGTTTGCCGGAGAAGCAAACAAGGGAATCCCGGCAAAGTTCGCATCCAGAGGCTACGTTGTCATACCGTTCGACATGTTGCCGTACGAAGATCAAACTATGGATGACGAAGACACCATGTATTGGTCGATGGGACGGATGATCCTCAAAGCCTCGCGTTTTGTTAAGAATCACCAGCAGCTGTTCGGGACCTATATTAGCAATTTTTCCTGTGGCCCGGACTCGTTCGTTGTGGGTTATTTCCGGGAAGAGATGGGCCGCAAGCCCTCTCTGACCTTAGAATTGGACAGCCACACCGCTGATGCGGGCCTTGAGACTCGCATCGAGGCCTTTCTGGACATAGTTCAGTACTATAGAGAACTCGAGAGCAAGAAGCAGATCGCTTCCACCCAAAAAGACTTCCAGGCCGCGTGTTGCACCGTTGTGGGCGGCAAACCGGTGATCGCTACTCCTGATGGTCGATATTATCCTCTGAATCATCCTGATGTCAGGATAGTCCTTCCTGCAATGGGTCGTTTTGCACACGAAGGACTTGTGAGCGCATTCAAGAACGTCGGCATAAACGCCTACGGGCTGCCGCCTGCGGATGAGGAAGTCCTGAAGATCGGCCGAGGTAATTCCTCCTGCAAGGAGTGTTTGCCTCTCCAGACTACGGTAGGATCGATGCTGAACTACCTTTGGAACGATAGACCTGAAGGCGAGATTACAGCCTACTTCATGCCCGGGGCTGGGGGACCTTGCAGATTTGGTCAATACAATGTGTTCTCCAGGCGTCTCATTGAGCGCTATCGAATTCCAAACGCGGCGGTTTTGACTCTAAACGCGTCGAACGGCTATATGGGGCTGGGAGACCGTTTCACTCTACCTGCATGGCGGGCCATTCTCATGGGCGACACCATGTACGAGATTTGGTCCACTCTTATGGCTGCGGCAGCGGATCGCGATTCGGCATTGGAGGTTTTCTTCCGCGAATGGGATGCCATCGTGAACGTTATTCACGGTTCCTGGTGGCAGATCCGTAGACAGCTCAAATCCACGGCCGCGGTTCTGAGCAAAATTCCGTTGAAAATGCCCTATGAGGAAATTCCGAAAATATCTCTCATCGGAGAGATCTACGTGCGGAATGATCCAATTTCTCTGCAGAAGCTAGTGGAAAAGATGGCTGACCGCGGGTTTATCGTGCGCACGTCCCAGACCAGTGAGTGGATCAAGTATGTGGACTGGCTGATCAAGAATGGAATCGAGGGAGGCCCGGACATTCCTTTCTGGATTCGATATTATGTAAAGCGTTATTTTGACGTGAAGATTCGCAACCTTCTGGCACCCTCCGGTCTGTTTTTCCATGAAGTCCTCAAGGTTGAAGACCTGATCGCGGCAGGAGAAAAGTTCATATCTCCGATGCTTACCGGAGAAGCGATTCTAACGGTTGGAGCGGCGTTGCACGAAATACTCCACCCCGCATGCGGCATAATATCCATTGGGCCATTTGGGTGTATGCCCACAAGGGTTGCAGAATCGATATTGACTGAAAAATTCACTACCACCGAGAAACGTGAGCTGCTGATGAGGGTGAATGGTCACGGACCCAATCACAGTGACCTTCTCGCCAAGGACCAGAAACTTCCCTTCTTGGCCATCGAGACCGACGGGAACGCATTTCCGCAGATCATAGAGGCTCGGCTTGAGGCTTTTGCTTTGCAGGCCCGGCGTCTACACGAAAGGATGCTTGAGGAGAAACGAAACTGAAACATCCCGAAGAAGGCGGTTTCCTTAACAGCCTTTTCAGGCGAAAAAAAGGCTCCAACACTCGCCAAAAGGGACGATTGGCCGAGCAGATAGCTGCGGACCATCTCTCGGGCATAGGTTACAGGATCATTGAGCGAAATTTCGAGTGCCGTATCGGGGAGATCGACATTATAGCCCGTCACGGGGAAGATCTGGTTTTTGTCGAGGTGCGTTCGAGACAGTCCTCGGCCAGCCTGGATCCGGTTTTCTCGGTCAACAGGCGTAAACAGACAAAGATAGCTCAGGTCGCTCAGGTTTACCTGGACAGGCACTGCAGGAAGGTATCTTCATGCAGATTTGATGTAGTTCTTGTAACTGTGGGGCCTCCGCCTGAGGTAGAGGTTATTCGGGACGCATTTGGGGTGGAATCCGTTTGAGCTGGTGGGGCTTGCTCCGCCACGAACGATCCAGGAATGCGGTGGTACCTCACCAAGAGAAAGGCCACTAGCCGGTTTCCTGGTTGCCATTTTGAGATTCCGTTATTGACAAGAGGATGAGAAAGTTCTAAGAATAGATGATTGGACTGTGCGCCCTTAGCTCAGCTGGATAGAGCGTCTGACTACGGATCAGAAGGTCGGAAGTTCGAATCTTCTAGGGCGCACCACAAAGAACGCCAGGCCACGAGTAATCTCCGTGGCTTTTTTAAATTGGGTAGTCTGTTCCGAAAATTCGCACGGAAAGAAATGCTGTCTCGCCCCAGCGTTGGTCGGAATTGTGAAGAGGAATGATGCCATGAAAGAAAAGCAGTCCAGGACAGAAGTCGGTGACGCTCAAGTGGCACTCTACCACAATGTTTTCAGACGTGATGATTTCGAGAAGACCGCCTACATCCTTTTCAATTTGGTTAAGGAGGCGCAGAGGCTACACCCAGGCAAGAAACGCATACTATTTCTAGATATCGAGGGGCACCGTAACGAACAAGGAGGCTATGATCCCGATATGCTTGAGTTGCAGCAAGAGTTCCTCGTGGGATTTCTCCTGAACTTCCTTACGGAAGTTCACAGTCCATTAGCTAGTGTCAGGAATTCCGGTATGCAAGAGGATGCCGTTCCCGAGGCTTTGACCGTGCGTGATCGGCAATGAGAGTAGATCGAGTCTCCGAATTTCGAAGAATACAATCCATATTGCGCGGTTCACGATTTTTGTAAGAACAATCTGAAGGTTGTTTATAATGGAAATTGAAGAACTGATAAAAGAAAA
>JACRDE010000232.1 GCA_016212935.1 Desulfomonile tiedjei
CGCGGAGCTTTTCCGCATCCAATTCTTTGAACGGAAGCGTGCTCCCGAGGAATTCCATTACCACGCCCGGATCCGCAGTCGGATGGAGAGCGTCTGTAGCCATGTGACCTCCTGAGAGACGGGAACTTTACAAGAACGAAGCGAGTCGCTCCGGCTTCTCCCAAATCTTTTCTGCGGCGTGTCGCAGTCCGGAATACACTATTCCCTGCCAGCCCAACAAGCTGATTTCACATTTTTTTCAAATTACTGCACGGTTGAGGTTAAAGTCAACGACATTCACTAAGCCATCTTGCTCGCAGCCTGACCTCTTGGCATTCCTTTTACGCGGCAATTCTGGGAGGGACTCTTGAAATCGCGAGCGGATTGGTTTTACATTACATGTATCGTACCGGATCGATTTTCTGAACCCAGTCTGGCTGGCACTGAGGCCACAGCTAACGGTGGAGCAAGCGTCTCAGCGAAGATGCTGGCCTATCCGGGTTCGGTGATATGCAAGGAGCTTGAATGCTTATTGAATCATACGACCTCGAAATTGAGGTGTCAGCACACAGCGTGGAAGAGTTCGAATATGAAGCTATTGCGTATCTCCCCGTGGACATCAGCCCGGCGCTCCCGTACCTGAATGCCACTCTGAAGAACGGGACCTATTTCCCGGACGGCCCCGTGTTTTCCTGGCGCAAAGGGGATCACAAGATCGGCTTCTGGCCTGGTCGCATAGCCGTAGACCATTTGCAGACCAGGGAACAGGCCGCGGAAATTCTCGAGCAACTCGTGAATATGATCAATGACGTGTGGGATAAGCGGGAAACAATTCAGCCGGACACAACCTCACGCGACAACCTTCAGCCGCTGGAGTTGTACCGCTTGCTTCCCAAGACCAACTGCAAGACGTGCGGCGAAAGCACATGATTCGCTTTTGCCTTGAAACTGGCTGCCGGGCAAGTTGAATTGAACCGCTGCAGTCCAATCCATGCCGAGCATCAGTACGAGCCTCAACGAGCCCAGTTGGAATTGCTACTTTTGACCAAAAGACCTCTTCTTTAGGAGCAAGGCCGCTTGGCAGATTACTGCCCTCTTCAATTGTCTGCGGCAGCGGAAGACCGATCCAATTCCAGCATCTTCATGTGATGTCTCAGAGCATCCCTCGATACCCCGAGAAGCCTTGCCGTGGCGGAAACATTCCCACTGCAGCGTCTGAGCGCTCCAACAATCATCTCCCGCTTGGCCTTTTCGATGGCTTCGTTCATATTGCGACTTCCGGACAGGCTCACGGAAACGGATATCTCGTTCTCATCGCAGATGTCGTCCGTTCTTCTTTCGGTGATGCTTATATCGTGAAATTTTATTACGTCGCCGCCGCACAGGATCATCGCTCGTTCCAGAACATTTCGGAGTTCTCTCACATTTCCAGGCCAATCGTACCTGGCAAGCGCCTCCAGCGCCGAGACATCCAGGATGGGTGGCATGGATCTTCCCAGCTTCATGGCGAGAGTCTCAAGCATGTCTCGTGCGAGAAATGGAATATCGTCTTTTCTTTCTCGCAATGAAGGTACGCGGATTGAGAAGACGTTGAGTCTATAATAAAGATCCTCTCGGAACCTTCCAGCGGACACTTCCAGTTCAAGATCTCGGTTGGTGGCGCCTACGATTCGGGCATTGACCTGAATCATCTTTTCACCTCCAACTCGGGTAAATGATTGGGTGTCCAGAAATGTGAGCAGTTTTGCCTGAAGTTCCTTCGAAAGCTCTCCTATTTCGTTCAGAAGGAGGGTCCCGCCTTCCGCCATCTCAAGCAAACCGCGTTTTCTCCCTCGCGAGCCTGTGAAAGAGCCGGGCTCATGGCCGAAGAGCTCGGATTCAGCAAGAGAAGCTGCAAGTGCCGCGCAATTTATCGCGAAGAACGGTCCACCCGTCCGCCTGGAATGATCGTGGAGGTACTTTGCGAGATGGTCTTTTCCGCTGCCGCTCTCGCCGAGCAGTAGGACTATGCTCTCACTTTGGGCAGCCAGGCGGGCCTTCTCCAAAGTGGCTTCCATGATCCTGGATCTGTAACGTCCTGCTGATCGCGGGCAGCGGAGCTCCAATGCCTTGCGCTCCGTTATGTCGCGGGCGATGCCGCATATGCCGATAGTCTCTCCTGATGAGCTTCGCATGGGAACCCGGATGCAATGGAAAGTCTTTGAGAGTATTCGAGTAGTCAAATTGTATGTAGCTTCAACGACTTGCCCAGCCAGGGCTCTATTTTCCAAGTCTTCGATGTAGTCCGCCTCCTGAACCCCGAAGATATCAGCGCCGGTCTTGCCGATGACTTCATATTCCTTGAGCTCCAAAGATTTGAGGAATGCCGGATTAACGTGGGTAAAAACGAGGTCCTGGTTTTTCAGAAAGATCAAGTCGTGTGCTGTCTCGAAAACGGCCCTGAATCGTTCTTCACTGTCGGCCAGAGCTGTCTGGGCCTGCTTTCTGTCGGTTATGTCCTCAACGATGGCCTGGACCCCATCGGCACGGCCGATATTGTCTCTCGTCGGGACCATGTGCAATCGCAACCACGCCGATTCCACCCATTCGCTGGTATAAGGGCATTCATAAACCCTGGAGCCGCCGGATTCTATACAATCCCTGATTTGTGCCGAGATGCCGGCGTCGACCCATGGCGGATATGTCAGTACGTTAGCGCCCCTCGTTTCTTCGGGGGGGGGCGAACCCAGTATGGACACCAGGTTCGAGTTGACCTGGATCACCTTACCCTGTAAATCACACCAGATAATCCCCAGGGGAGCGTTTTCCACCAACATTCTGTAACGTGATTCGCTCTCTATGAGCTTTTCTTCCGCTCGTTTCCTTTCAGCGATTTCATGTCTGAGTTGCTGGTTTATTTCAGCTAGTTCCGCTGTACGTTCCGCCACACGGAGCTCAAGTTCGTCGTGTGCCTGTTGCAGGGCTTCCTGAGCCTTCTTGCGCTCACTTATGTCACGATGAATGACAATACTTTCGCTGAAATTACCGTCTCTATCACGCAGGATGGCAGTTCGTAGCTGTATGTCCAGGATTCTGCTGTCTTTGGTGACCCGCTTCGTTTCCAGGAGCACTTTCTCGCCCTGAAACGTCTTTTCCCAGGCGGCTAATGTTCTTTCCTTCTCCTCAGGCGGCACAAAGGGTATAGGTTGACCCAGTTCCTCTTGGGTCCAGCCGTAAAGCTGGATAAATCCGTCGTTTACGTAGGTGGCTTTTCCCTGTGGGTTGTAAGCGACGACCCCGTCCGGAATGGCTTTTATGAGATTGGAGTATCGAGCCTCGCTTTTCTTGAGGTCGAGTTCCGCTCTTTTGCGATCTGTGACGTCGCGCGCCACCGACTGTATTTCGACAATGCTTTCCGTCTCATCGAATATTCATCTGAATGTCCAGTTTATCCAGCGGAATTCGGCAGGCGCCATCTTGATCTCATGTTCACTCTTGAACACGGGTTCAGCAGGTTTCAGCAATGATATTCGATTTCGCGCATCCACCGCATGTTCCTCGGACATAAAATAGAAGAAGCTTCTGCCGATAAAGTTTTCGTGGGCTTTGCCGAAGAAATGACGATAGGCTCTGTTTACGAAGGTCAGGGTGCCATCGGGCAGGAATCTGCAGACCGGATCAGTTTGATCTTCCACAATTTGTCTATAGCGAGTTTCAAGCTGTTCCCATGGCTTTTCCGTCTCGCTTCCGCTGTGCACGCGTGAGTGAGGAGCACTTCCGTGGGGCTGTACCAGTTCTGTCTGTCCGGCGGAGTCAGTAAAACCGTCTCCGGACTGCTCATCGCTGTTGACGGATTCCCTCGGGATTCGATCGTCTATCATAGGACTTTTTCCTCTCACGGTGTTGTCGCATGGACTATCATTTCACTCGAATCGGGCTGCGAGACGGGCCTGTAAAGGTGGGTAGTCGTGTCCACGACCTTCTCCTTGAGTGTCCGTGCGGTGCTTTTCAACCGGGCCGTAATGCGGGATCTTCTAGGCGGCGACGAGTTATATTAGAATATCATTGCCAGTGGATCATGACAAGGATATCGCGGCCCGACAAGCGACAGCACACAAATATGACATAAGAAAAGCCGATTCATGGCAACATCGATGACCCTTGCGCTACAGCGAAACACGAAAGCGTTGCAGGACCGGCATTTTGCCGGTCCCAATCAAGTCGCATTCATAGGAATTCCTCTTCATGCGAGGAAGGTCGCAACTGTAGACAAGGCCGTTCGGAACGGAAGAGGCACTCCTAAGTGCCCACGAAGTTGTTCACACAATGGCTGATCGGTAAAGACCAAAAACAAGTCTATCAAGTATCAGTGGAGCTTCCGGTTTGACTCAATTTCTAGCATGCGTAGGTTGCGGATTCTGCTGCACCAAAGTGATTTGCAGACTGGGTGCCATGATATACGGAAATTACACGAACCCTTGTCCAGCCTTGACGTGGAATGGGACTCGCCATGTTTGCTCGATGTACCTCGGAGACCCTGAACGATATGAATGTTTCTTGGAAATAGGTGAGGGCTGTTGCTTTCCTCTCAATCCCTGGAGATCTGAAGTCGCCAACCGAACTTGAACGCCAGCACTGGAACATCCGATACGCAAAGCATCGTCATGTCCGGACAACCCTGATCGTTACACGCATGGAAATCCGTCGCGATCAAATGGGCTCTTAAGCTATGTGCTTTGGTGATTGATCCGAAACAGTCAGCGTGGACATCACTTCACGGAACCATAGGGTTGAGCCTTCCTTGTCCACGAGCTGTTGGGATACGTGGCTTCAAGTCTATTATAGGTTTCCTTCATCATTTTCAGGTCGCTGTTCATCTTGAAACGACTCACTCCCATGAAATAGATCGCTTCAGGCGCTTCTTCGCTCTGTGGGAACTTGGATGCGACCCGGTCAAAGTGAGGTATCGCTTTGTCGTAATTTCCATGTTGGAGCTCCAGTTTTCCTATTCCCAGCATCAGGGCGGGAACCAGATTGTCCGGGGGGAGGAACCCTACGTTCCGGTAAACCTCTTTCCCTTCGGGGTCCACGAGCACGAGGGTGGGCGTCCACTTCACCTTAAAGAGATCTGCCAACGGCTGATCATTCCGGACCCTTACGGCGATCAAATTATTCTGGACGAATTGTGTAACCGCTTGGTTTGGATACGTGACCGCATCCATTTGTTTGCAACCCATTCAATTGGGATTGAAGAAGTCGAGAAGAATGGGCTTCTTCTGTGCCTGTGCGAGGCTGAGGGCTTGATCGAAATTGTCCGCCCATTTAATCTTCTGCTCTTGCCCTTCGGCACTCGTTGGTGGCGGCATTAACATTGTCTGCACCACGAGAACGACAGCGACCATCAGAACTGAATTAATTCTCATCAAATGCCCCCTTTGTAATAATGCTTGCCGTTTCTTCGGCTTCGCTTCAAGAAGCTTCCGTGCCATTCAAGAAGTTGAGATGCGTTTGGCACCAATAAGGTTCCGATAGCCTGAACCGGTTGCATCGAAAAAAAGACCGTTCGTCCGATTATGCGCCCGCTAACAGGGTCTTCAGTTGCGATCGTCTTTTCTCCGGTTAGGATGAGTTACAGGGGGATGTCAAAGGCAAGCGCCAAGGGCTACAGCGGTTACGAGTCGCTCCGAAAGGACAACTTTCGTGTCTTTCAGTGTCCCTTGCAGAGTGCTGGAGGCAAGGGCCAATCTCATCCGGTGCCACAAGCAGTTCCTGGTAAATATAGATCAGGTGGACGAGATCATTCTGCAGGAAAATCAGGCAGGGGTGATTCAGACACGCTCGAAGAAGAGCGTGCCCGTGAGCAGGAGATACTTGAAGAAAATCAAAGAACAGCTGGGAATTTGATCTTATGGTCCAGCCCGCGAGAGTTCACTGATTCCCTTTCTTTCCATCCAGTTCTTGAAACACCTGTCGGGTCCCACTCAGACCGTTTAGCGCTGCCGGAAAGCCCGCGTATACTGCCATGTGGGTCATGAGTTCAACAATTTCTTCTCTGGTGCATCCCACGTTCAGCGCTGCATGGATGTGTACTTTCATTTGAGGCTCCATTGTGCCCTTGGCGACACACACGGCGATCATGGCTATCTCTTTGTATTTAGGACTGAGGATATTCCTCGCAATAATGTCCCCGTAGGGAAAATCGACTATGAAATATCCCATTTCCGGTGCCACGTCCGCGAGACTTTTGATGACACGTTCTCCCGCGTCTTTACTGGTTTGGTTCAACGCTGCCAAGCCTCGATCCCGCCGCGAGTCCCCGCCAGGATAAGGGCTACTGCCGTGACTCACGGTGACTCCTTTTGCCTGGAACACCTCTCTGGCAGCGCTAATCCCATTAAGTCCACTGGGAAAGCCTGCAAACACAGTGGTTACATACATGACTTCAATGATTTCGTCGGGTGTCAAGCCAGCGTTCAGTGCAGCTCCAATGTGAAATTTGAGCTGGGGTTTTGCGTTTCCCAAAGCAGTCAGTGCAGCCACGGTGGCAACTTGCCTGGATTTGGGGTCCAAACCGGGCCGACTGTAAACGTCGCCGTAGGCGAATTCGACGATGAAGCGCCCCATTTCCGGGGAAATGTCCTTTAGACTGTTTTGCACTGCTTGGGATGCCTCCGCGTCCAGTGCACGGAGAGCGGCTAGTCCCCTATCATAGCGCTCATTGGTCTCTTTTGATTTCATGGTCTCTCCCGCGCTCGTCCAGGAACTCAAAGCGAAAAGTATGGCAGTGCAAACCCCCAATAGACCGCTCGCAAACGCGACGCAACGTATCTTTGAATACCTCGAGTTGCCCGTATCGATGTTCTTTATTTGTTCCATGGCCTCCTCCAGATTACGATGGGACCGATTATTGTGCCAGGCCGACGGCTATGAAGACAAGGATAACAGTTGCCATTGATATGTCCAATATTTATTGCGGTGTAATCTGATATGTAATATATATCAACGCATGGAAGTAAGGCATCTGAGGTATTTTATCGCGGTTGCAGAAGAGCTGCACTTCGGACGTGCTGCCCAGCGGGTTAATATCTGCCAACCACCTTTGAGCCAGCAGATCAAGGACCTGGAGCAAGAGCTCGGCGTAGCTCTTTTTTGCCGCAATCACAAAAAGGTTTCCCTCACTGATGCTGGGGCTGCTTTTCTTGAAGACGCTCGGGACATACTCCGCAGAGTTGAATTGGCAGCGGAAAGAGCACGCAGTGTCGGTCGCGGTGCACTGGGGCGTATCACGATGGGTCTTGTCCTCCCTGCGTTGGACACTTTTCTTCTCGATGCCATTCGCGAGTTCCGTGCCAGTAATCCTGGTATCGAAATTCAACTGCTCGAACTGGGTACGCTTGCACAATTGAAGGCGCTCGCAGCAGGTGACATTCAAGTTGGGGTCATGAGACTGTTCCAACAGGACACAAAAGGCCTGGTGGCTGAGAGGATCCTTGAGGAGCCGTATGTACTAGCTTTACCGTCCAAGCATCGTCTAGCCTCGCTGAAAGAAGTGCCGATCGGTGCACTGGATAACGAATCTTTTATACTTTTTCCTCGCCGAACTCACCCGGCCTTGTACGATAAGATTATTGCTTGTTGCAGTGCTGCCGGATGCACTCCTACGATTGAGCAGGAGGCAACGACAAAGGTTACAGCGATTGCTTTGGTTGCAGCAGGAATCGGCATAGCTCTGGTTCCTGCGTCGACACGGAAGCAGCACAGATTTGGGGTGGTCTACCGGCCCATCCTCGGCGATCTTCCTGTGGTGGAACTGTCACTAGTCTGGAAAGAAGGGACAGAATCAGCGGCCCTATACAAGCTGATAGACACCGTAATCGAGCGTTCGATCTTGCCCATCTGATGCAGGATGCTTACGGTTATTAAAAGTCGTAATTGGGTATTTCGTTCAATTCGCGACCCAATTGATCTTGCTTCGGAGGTTGAAATGAACGAGAGCGAGTATCCTGATGTAGTGGAACGAGCAGAGGAGAATTTTGTGGAGGCCTATGCAAATCTTAGTAAATGCGTTTGCCACGATGAACATCGTTTGCATGTGGCACTTTCAGAACAGAGGGGTAATCCCAAAATCTTCTCTCCCGATCACGCTCCTCTAAAAGGGGCATATTGCGCAACTCACGGGCGATGCAGGTAATAGATAATCAGATAAGTCCAAAAACGAATGAGAGACATTTGACGGGCGGTCCATATCCGCCCGTTTCTAATTTCAGGTGACCTTTAGCGAAAGGCCATAGTGCCAGTCTCGGTATTGTGTCTGCTCTTTGCACACTCCAGGGCAAACTTCATCTATGTTTTGCTTTTTCACAGACTTCAGCGAGACCCCATTTAACAAAAGTTCTGGACCGCCGTCCAAGCCATTAGAATTATCAAGCATGGAGGATCTTGAAGATGGACAAACGTGCTTTTCTGGTGCTGCCGTTGGCAGCCCTTTTGACGATTGGGGCCTTTATCGATACATCCGCGGCTCAGGAGAAAGGTGTTCCGTCCGGCTCTTCAGCGGTGCAAGCGGCTGGAGCAATGCCGGCTGAGGCCCCGGAGCACCTTGCAGGCCCAGGACATCACAGGCCGGGGTTAGAGGCCATGATGAAAAAACTCGGCATTACCGACGAGCAGAAGAAGCAATTGCGCAGTCTCTACGTCGGTTTCAGAGACAAGACCCGCAAGGCTCGTACTGAATTGATGGCTCTAAGAGACGAAAAGAAAACCATGATGCTTTCCGGAAAAATCGACCAACAAAAGCTGGCACAAATAGACGATCAGGAAGTCAAGCTTCAGGGCGAGGTCATGAAAGAGAAGCTTAAGCTGAAAAGGGACCGCTTAACGCTTTTGACCCCAGACCAACTGGACCGCATGGCCGATTTTCAGGCGGAAAGGTCGTTCCATGCCAAAATGATGAAGAGGCACCATCCTGGACCGATGCACGGCCAAAGCGGGCCACACGGTGAAATAGATTGACCCGTCTGGACTGTTAGTGTATTTGCGCGCCGGCTTTAGCGGCGCCCCTCATCCAACATTCTTTTGATATAGATTGCAGAATAAATTGGTGCTTTAGGGTCGGCAATCTCAAGAAGGCGCATCGCTATGACAGGGAAGGTTCAGCGGAAAACTTGAGGAGCAAACTATCCGGAGCGATGAAGCATACAAAAGCGGAGAGCGAGATCACATCTCTTGTCATGAATAATGCCCGCTTGCCCACGAAACGGGCAGTCAGAGTTGCCGTTGGCAACGATAGCCTCATCTACCATTCTCGCTCCCCGCATCTGTTGTTCTGTCTTCGCAGCACTGACGGGGATGTCGCATCGGGAAAACGGGCGAACCTCCGGGCAGCGACGAAAATGGACGGTTGGCGCGCCTATCGCATTCTCATGAAGCCACTCTAATCACGAGGAAGTGCTATTGAGTCACTATAAGGAGGCCGTGCAGAAACTTGCGGAAAATCTGCTGCGAGGCTAATTCAAAACTTTTCAAACGTCGTGCTGTTGAATTCTGCTATCTATTCAATCGACGCTTCGGGGATTCTCAGTTGGGCGACTTGATTTCGGGGGCATGTCTGTCCATCAACACAATAGATTCTTCGGAGCTGAAGACATGATCGATACTGACGAAGACAGTATCGCTTCCGGGCGACCCATATCTATCAGGTCCTGGACGGACGAGGATGAAGCCGGTCTGCTTGACTTGCACAGGTTGGTCTCAGGGGAAGGAGACTTGAGCAGCCCGGAATTCTTTGATTGGCAATACCGGCAAAACCCTGCAGGAAGGGCTTTCATAGGGGTTGCCCAGGAGCCGGGCGGAATGATCGTCGCTCAATCTGCAGCAATCCCCGTGCCGCTTAGGATGAGGGGGAAGCGCACAATGGGAAGTTTTGCCTTGAATTCTGTTACGCATCCCGATTATCGACGACACGGGCTGTTCACCAAGTGCGCCATGAAAGTCTTTGAGGATCAGATAGGGGCAAAAATAACTTACACATTCTCCTTCCCAACCCTGTACAGCTACATGGCCAGAACACGCACAATGGAGTTCCGTGACCTCGGGACGACTCATCTGTTGATTAAGCTTCACGATCCCGAGGCCTTGCTGGCCGACAGGGGGTTTTCCCACGAATGGTTTCCCCTGGTGACCGTAGGCAGTTGGGTCCTCAAGGCCATCCAAAAGGATCCTCGACGGATCCAAGAGGTTGAGGAAGTGACGTCATTTGACGGACTCCCTGTTGAAAACCTCTGTGAGCCGGGAAAAGTAATTGTGGACGCAGATATTGGGTGGTTAAACTGGCGCTACGTTGCCAATCCTAAGCGCCGATACCGAATCGCTGTGGCCCGAGATGCTGGGGAAATAGTCGGCATTGTCGTCCACGGAATTGAGGATACAGGACCTCGAAGATGGGGAATAATTATGGATCTAATGCTCTCACCGGCGGCGGGAACCCGCACGGTCGAATCTCTTATGAATCATGTTTTTTCCGCCAACATCGAGGCAGGCTGTTCGGTAACGCTGTATATGGCTTCTCCGGGATCACGCAAGCAATTTCTGCTTAAACGGTGCGGCTTTTGGCTCGTCCCAAAGAGAGTACGTTCAAAAGGACTTTCCACCGGGGCGCTGCTCTGTCGCAACAATGATTCCTCTGCCGAGGACTTGAGATTGGAGCACATTGATCTGGCCTTCGGGATGCATGATGTTCTCTGACAGTTTCTCCTTCTCAATTGTAATGGGATGCCTCCTTACGGTGCGGAATTGCGGGCATTGCCCTCCCAAAGAGCAAGACTGAAGGATGAATGAATACCGATTACAGTCGCGGGAAGCGGCATGACCAAAGAGGCAAAGGACACGCTTTGACCAGCATCTTGCCCGGCGCCGTCAGGGCGTTCTCGTAAGAATGTGCTCTCAGATCCAACCAGTCAGTCCGGCATATTTGTTTCGCCCCCGAAGTAGATGGTTCAACGCGGGTGCCTTTTGTAGGGACGACCATGCGCTGCATTCTACATATTGTTTTCTGAGTGCTGATGGGAATGATCTCAGGATGGGATTGAAGAAAAAGATTACGTCAGCTCGGAAGAGGTGAAGTTTTGGCCCTCATTCAAATGGAGAATCTGGGAAAGGTTTATCAGGCAGGTACAGTTGATGTTCCAGCCCTGGAAGAAATCGACTTGAGCATAGAATCCGGTGAGTTTCTAGCCATAATGGGGCCGTCGGGCTCCGGCAAATCGACGCTGATGAACATTCTGGGGTGCCTGGATGCTCCGACATCCGGCAAGTATTTTCTGGACGGAGAAGATGTGTCGGAGTTGGGGCGCGAGCAGCGGGCGGACGTGCGTAACAGAAAGATTGGTTTCGTTTTTCAAGGCTTCAACCTTCTACCCCGCATCAATGCCGTGCACAACGTCGAACTTCCTCTGATATACGGCCATGTCAATGCGTCCCAACGTCATGAACAGGCAAGGGACGCCCTCAAACTAGTGGGACTTGCTGATCGCGCTGATTATCTTCCCACACAATTATCAGGCGGACAGCAACAGAGAGTGGCGATCGCCAGGGCGCTTGTTAACAGCCCCGAAATAATACTTGCCGACGAGCCTACCGGTAATCTCGACTCGCGTACGAGCAAGGAAATCATGATGATTTTCCGGAACTTGAATCGAGAACGGAAGATTACGTTCGTCCTGGTCACCCACGATCATGAAACCGGGGACCTCATGGATCGAAAGATCCTTATCAGGGACGGCAAAGTGGAAGGTGACGAGCGCAATTGCGGAGAAGAATTGTGAAAAAGCTGCTCATTGCCCTGGTGATCGTCTTTACTATATACGCTGGATACCACTTTCTTCGTGGAAACACTTCCGACCAGGGGGCTGAGGTAAAGTACGTGACTGTCCCCATAGAGAAAGGCACCTTGAAGGCCGAAATCAACTCCACCGGCTCCCTTAAACCCCGTGTTGAAGTCCAGGTTGGCAGCCAGGTCTCCGGTACCATCAAGAAACTGTATGCTGATTATGAGTCAGAGGTGAAGGAAGGACAACTGATTGCTCTCATAGACCCGGACACGTACAAAGCCAAGGTGGGGCAAGCCAAAGCCAATTATCAATCGGCTAAGGCCAATCTGACGAAGGCGGAAGTGAGTCTTGGCGAGCTGATGCGGACTCTCCACCGAAAACAGGAGCTTGTAAAAACGCATGCCATCAGTATGCAGGAATTCGATACTGCCCAGGCAAATGCGGATTCGGCCCAGGCCCAAGTAGAGGTGGCCAAGGCTGCTGTGGCCCAGATGGAGGCCAACTTAGAGGAGGCTGAACTCAATCTCAAGTACACTCGGATTGTCGCTCCGGTAAACGGCGTTGTTACAGCCAGAAACATGGATGTAGGGCAGACGGTCACAGCCAGTTTCCAAACCCCTGTGCTGTTCAGGATAGCTGAAGATCTTACTCTCATGCAAGTTTACACCAGCGTGGATGAAGCGGATATAGGAAGAGTCAAAGTAGGACAGAAAGCCACTTTTTCAGTTCCTGCATTCCCTGATGAAGTATTCAGCGCATCTGTGACCCAGATCCGGAACGATCCACAAACTCAACAGAACGTGGTCACATATAACGTCATCCTCGACGTGAACAACAACGAATTGAAACTCAGACCCGGCATGACGACTAACGTGCAAATTCTCCTGAGTGAAGTTCATGATGCCCTGAAGGTTCCGGATCAGGCTTTTCGTTTTTCCCCGAAGGAAGATACGGGGCCTCTTCCCAATGTTGCAGCCCCCGGACCAGGTCAGCAGCGCTTGTGGAAACTGGAGTCCAAGAATCACATACGCCCAGTAAATGTTAATGTCGGGGTCGTCGGAGCCGAGCGAACTCAAATATTCTCCGACAAGCTGAAATCGGATGATCGCGTAGTGATCGAGGCGATTTCCAAGAAGAAGGAAACGGCCCAGGGGCCGGCTTTTCGTTTGAGGTTCTAGCCGGCTTCCGGAGTCCTCTTGGAAAATGTATCAACCTTGTGAACTTCCAATAACGAAAATTGAATGACCAATCCGTTTGACGCCATAAAGACTGCTTTTGGCTCGCTAAAGGTTAATGTGCTGCGTTCGCTTCTTACGATGCTCGGGATCGTAATAGGCGTCGGTGCTGTCATCGTGATGGTGGCAGTTGGTGCGGGTGCCCGTGAAATGATCGGCGAACAGATCCGGTCCATGGGAAGCAATATGATTCTCGTTGTTCCAGGTGCTTCTCAACAGAGCGGGGCCAGGATGATGGCCGGTTCGGTTCATACTCTGAAGTCGAGCGATGCGGAAGCAATATCGAAAGAGTGTTTGGCCGTGAAATATACCGCAGCGGACTGGAGCGATGTTGCTCAAGTGGTTTACGGAAACCGCAACTGGAGAACACGCGTTTGGGGCACCTGGCAAACCACCTTCCTGATGCGTGACTGGCCACTGCGATGCGGACGCATGTTTGGTCCTGAAGAAGAAAAGCGAGCGGCAAAAGTCGCCATATTGGGCCAGACGGTTGTAGAAAACCTGTTTGGGGATGCCTATCCTTTAGGCAAGGTTCTGAGGATCAGGAACGTCCCTTTCACAGTAATCGGTGTCCTTGAGCGCAAAGGCCAAACCCCTCGTGGAGATGATCAGGATGACTCTGTGTACGTGCCTCTAAGGACCTCGCAATGCAGACTCTTCGGCACTCCGTTCCTTGACGAGATCCAGGCGGCCATTGTTCAGGCTAAAGACGAAGCCAGCATCCCAGAGGCGGAAAAACAAATCGACGAATTGCTGACAAGGCGTCACAAGATAGGACGCAAACAAGAGAAGGATTTTTCGGTCAAGAATCTGGCAGAAATACACGAGACCGCCCAGAAGAGTCTGAACATAATGACTACGTTATTGGGCTCTATTGCTGCAATATCGCTCCTGGTGGGCGGGATCGGCATCATGAACATCATGTTGGTTTCCGTTACCGAACGTACTCGGGAAATAGGTATACGGATGGCCGTTGGAGCACGATACGCGGACATCCTGTCTCAGTTCCTCATCGAAGGGGTGGCGCTCGCGGTCAGTGGCGGATTGATCGGAGTAATCTTAGGAATAGTCGGTGCATTCATCTTCGCCCGAGCCAGCGGCTGGCCCGCTGCGGTCGATCCGGCGACTGTTCTCGTTGCAATACTGTTTTCCGGGGCTGTTGGAGTGTTCTTCGGATTCTACCCTGCACTCAAGGCATCTCGCCTGCATCCCATAGAGGCTCTGAGGCACGAATAAACCCTCGTCATCTCCGTTCAGTTATTCGTGGGAGAAGAACCTAGGTTGTCATTGCGAGGCGCGAAGCCCCGAAACAATCTCATTTATCAACCACCCTTGCCATTGCTTCGCTGCGCTCGCAATGGCAAGGGTGGAGCCCCATTATCCCTCATCAGCTCCAGGGTTTGACATTGCACCTCTGATCGCATAAGGGTACTGGAAAATTATGGGAGGAATTCAATGATAGCAAGAACTCTCATTGCGATAAGTGTTTGTACGATTTTCTGCACAGGTTTTCTCATGCCGGCATATGGAGAGGACATGAAGGCCATTCAGCTTCCTGAACCGAAGCTCGATCAAAGCAAATCCTTGGCTCAGGCGTTAAAGGACAGAAAGACGACCAGGGAATACAGCCAGGGGAGCCTCCCGCAGCAGACCCTTTCAAACCTCCTTTGGACTGCATGGGGCATAAATCGGCCGGATTCAGGCAGACGCACAGCGCCTTCGGCATTGAATCGCCAGGAGATCGACGTGTACGTCACAATGGCAGGCGGAACGTACATCTACGATCCGAAGGGACATGCATTGGTTCCAGTGGTAACAGACGATCTTCGCACGCTTACCGGCACTCAGTCGTATTTCAAGGATGCGGCCGTTAACCTGGTTTATGTCGCAGACCTCAAGAAAATGGGTGATACGGAAGAAGCGGCAAAGCTGATTCTTGCGGCAATGGACACCGGTTTCATCGCTGAAAATGCGTATTTGTGCTGTGCTGTCGAGGGTTTGGCCACAGTGTTTCGTGTTTCGATCGACAAGCCGAAATTGGGTGCAGCCATGAAGCTGCGGCCCGATCAAAGGATCATGGGAGCCCAGACCGTAGGCTTGCCCAAAGCAAAATAGACGCTGACAGCGAGACTCGTCATCCAACTCTTGCGGGTCGACAGGTCGCCTCCGGACCGGAAAGACGAATGACTCCTGGATGACGACAACAGTATTTGACGGCCCAATTAACCATGTCAAGGCTTCTGAGTTTGAGGATTGAGGATTCGGGAAAAATGATGCATGAGTTGCTGCCAATTGAATGCGCAGCCGGCGGAGAGTATGATGGGAACGGGAGTGATCGCCATGCCTGAACGAACTTTCACTGCAGTTGTACACAAAGAAGATGATCTATTCGTCGCAGAGTGCCCCGAGGTTGGCACTGCGAGCCAGGTGAGAGTGGCATCAGTGTCCGATATTCCCCGGTTGTGTGGACTGCTGAGCCTGTTGTTCACGCAGGAAGCAGACTTCCACCCCGATGAAGTGAGACAATCGGAAGGCTTGCGACAGATTATCGAGAATCCGGAAGCCGGCAGTATTCTAGTTCTGTCCGAAGGCACGATAATTATCGGAATGGTCAATCTTCTTTTTACCGTCAGCACAGCACTGGGCGGTAGAGTGGCAATTCTGGAAGATATGGTCGTTGACCCCATATATCGCTGTAATGGAGCAGGTGCCACGCTCCTCCGCAGCGCCGTCGACGTTGCCAAAGAGTCAGGCTGCTTGCGCATCACACTGCTGACCGACCGCACAAATGATGGGGCAATTCGATTTTATCAGCGACAAGGGTTTGTGCTGTCCAACATGATTCCTTTCCGATTGGCTATGAATCCTTGACAGCAGGATGTGTTTTTCCTATCGGGAAAGTAAGGATTATCCAGAGGCGGATTCCAGAGACCATGTTTGAAGTGTAAGTCCCTTGGTCAGGAAGGTCTCCGCGCGGGTAAGCTCCGCGCCCGTCAAATCTGCTCCGGTAAGATCGGCCCTTGTGAGGAATGCGCCTTTCAGATTCACGGATATAAGTTTCGCATTTCGCAGGTTGGCTCCGATGAGATCCACGCTCGTAAGGTTCGCTCCGGTGAGATCTGCTTCGATCAGGACTGAGCGATGCAAATTCGCGGACAGGAGGTTGGTTCTCCTGAGATCCGCTCTCGTGAGATCCGACTTAGAGATCTTCGCGTCCGAAAGATCGGCATCTGAAATGATTGCACCTGCGAGATTTGCTCCGAACAGATACGCCCTTGTCATCTTCGCGTTCTTCAGATTGGCCCCTGCTAGATCTGCGCTCATAAGATTCGCTTCGGACAGATCCGCACCGCTTGCCACGGCACGTTCTACCAATTCTCTCAGGGAATGGGCTTCTCCGGCGAAAATATGTTCGTAGTTGAATCTGTTGACTATGTCAAACCACATGTGCACCTCTAATTATAAGGCTTGGACGGGGCGTTTCAGATCTCTGTTTCGAGACGTCATTCTCTATATGTCGTTCTTGTTTACTGTTTACGGCAATTCAAACGACCTCAATTGATGATAACATAGTGATAAATGTTATTCAAGGATAATCGAATGTTGCAATTATTTGATGAGATGAAAGGTCATATGTTGCCACATTTTGCACTAGTGGAACCGATTCGAGATGCTACGTCTTCAAGCTTGAGAAGCATTACGCTTTGCTTTACAGGCCCTCCACAATTAGTGCATAGTAAAGTGAAACAATTCCAGCACGGGAGCGGAACTGAGCCATGGACAATACCAAAATCGGTGAATTCCTGGAAATCTTGGGGATGACGGAGCAGCCTTATGGAGTGTATTACTCCGATGAGGCGCCTGATGAGGCTATCACTCCCAAACCCGGCCCGCTTCCTTCTGTGGAGGCCGAGGCAAAGGGGCAAGTGGACTGGAAATCTATATATGAAAACTTCTCCTGCGTTATAGGGGTGTTATGGAGAGCCAGGAAAAAGGGCGCTGTTGCCTATTTCGACAGAGATCACTTCGGCTGCTTAGGCGGAGCTTTCTACCTTGGTTTTCTTAAGCCTCAACTGGAGGCTATCGTGCATTACGTGTCGACCGGAATTCCCAATCAACGAGAAGGTGAGCATTACCTGGAATCTCCGGAAGTTACCCGTAATTTTTTCAACACGATGGATCCTCGACCTTCTCCACGCCGTTACTGCGTTTTCAAGCCGGTCAACATGTTTTCGGAAGGGGAACGTCCGGAGCTTGTGGTGTTCTTCGCTCGTGCGGAGACAATTGCCGGCCTGAATCAACTGGCCACTTTTGTCACCAATGACTTTGAGGCGGTTCGGTCACCCTTCGGGGCAGGATGCACGAACATAGTGACTTGGCCGTTGAAATACCTCGCTCAGGGCGAGCTCAAAGCAGTGGTGGGCGGCTGGGATCCCTCGGATCGGAAGTTCATGAAACCCGATGAATTGACCTTCTCTATGCCAGTAGAAATGTTCGAGAAAATGCTTGATCGTTGGAAGGAATCGTTTCTTACAACCCCCACCTGGGCCCATGTGAAGAAAAGGATTGAGAGAAGCAGAAGAGCATGGGGAGAGGAATAACCTCAACCGTAGTGAGGCAGGATGACATCTGAAATGCATGCATTGGTTTTGTTCGATATTGACGGTACGCTCATAGATTCCGGTGGAGCCGGAATTGCGGCACTGAATCAGGCATTGGAAGACTTAACTGGGATAAAGGACGGATTCAACGGCATCGACTGTGCCGGAAAAACGGACATTCAAATAATAAAGGAAGCTTGCGAAAAACTGCACCTAGAATCCGATAACGGTTTGATCCCCAGATTCGTGGGGCGATATCTGACACATCTGAAGCCACATGTTCAGATTCGAAACGGCGGAAGGGTGAAAGTGGGGATCCATAATCTCCTGAATGGCCTGGCGCAAGACGGGAACTATGGGCTAGGATTACTCACCGGGAATATTAAAGAAGGAGCCAGGCTGAAACTGGAGCCTCATTCCCTGAACGAATTCTTTTCTTTTGGGGCCTTTGGAGACGACAGCGAGGACCGTAATCAGCTCCTCCCAATTGCGGTCAAACGTTATTCCGAGCTGACAGGAAAGGTTGTGGATTTTGGCCGCTGCCTTGTCGTGGGCGACACTCCCAGAGACGTTGCGTGTGCCCGAGTCCACGGCGCTCAATGTTTGGCGGTGGCGACAGGCAGGCATTCGGTTGAGGACCTGGAACGTGCCGGAGCCAACCTGACACTCTCCGATCTTTCCGAAACGGAACTAGTCTTGCGTCGGATTGAGCAGATTCGATTGGGATGGGATCACAACATCGCCCGTTGGTGAGCGGGTTGCGTACGCCCTTCATTGCTCCGAGAATATGCCCATGCTCAAGCGCTTTTAAAGCAGTTGAATTGGAGGAACCTCTTACAAGGAGTTCCTCCCAGATTTTGTCTCGCTTGAATGCTCACTAGTGTCACTCGTCTTCAAGGCTTCTGGTATTTCGATCGAATTCTTTCCAGAATTGGGTGTTGCAGTCCTGTACGCACTGAGCGTACACGTAGTATCTGCCGCGATCTCCACCGCCCCCACCCATATAGTACGGCGAAGCCCCGTAGAGCGATCTGCAGTTTTGTTCGCAAGACTCTTTGTCAAAGTTACCGTCGTATTGGTTAAGGGTGTACCCGTTTGCTTGAGTCATCAGGAATTCAGGCGAAAGAGCTGAGGCATTGCCCGCCAACCCTGCCATTGCAACGACAACTAATCCTATGAACACAGTAGCAATTCTCATCATCTCGAACCTCCTCCGGCCGATACAGAACTCTTAACATTTAGATTCACGGCGTCGGTGAAAGATTCCTTCAAAACGATAAAAGTGCAGCTGAGACGCTTCCTGCAATTTCGAGTGGATCAATGCGGGGCGTCCTCAGTCATGACCCCCTCAAGTCTTGCTCCCTGGAGGTCGGCCCCGGTGAGATCGGCTCCAATCAATCTGGATTCGGTGAGATCTGCTTCCCGGAGGTCCGCGTTCTGGAGAACCGTGTTATCGAGGTTAGCCTGAACAATACGCGCTGAACGAAAAACAGCGCCTGTAGCGTCCGCTTCTGATAGGTTTGCTCCGGAGAGGTCGGCTTTTGACAATATGCTTCCGCATAATCTGGCCTGTGAGAGTTCAGCGCCGGTGAAAAGAGCCCCGGAAAGATCCGCTTCGTTCAGGTTGGCTCGGTAAAGCATTGCCTCTGAGAAGTTTGCTCCGGCCGCGCTCAATCCGGAAAGATTCGCTCCTGTAAGTTCGGCTTCCGAAAGGTCCACTCCTGCTCTTGCGGCCTTTTCTACCAGATCCTTTATAGTTTCGGCAGGCGAGGAGAAAATCTCCTGATCCGTGAATTGGTTTCTAATGCGCAGAGAGGTTTCCGGAGTCGGCATTCGGCCTTCCAATTCCTGAACACTTATTGCACCGGAAGCGATCATTTTGTCGAACAGACTGATCAGTCCGCGTATGGACAGATTGTATTTCCTCATTAGTTCGGCATGGTCCATTCCGGAAATAATGTCATTTCGTGCCTCTTTCGCGTCTATGTGTTTTTTCGGCACCGATAATCTCCCCTGAAGACGGTGGGCCGTCGAGCTCTAAGAAACACTGACCGGATTCCTCACATTCTCTATTGTGTCCTGAATTTCCTGGGGAGGAGGCGGGGTAAGCATAGAGACTGTGTACGTCACGGCAAAATTGACAAGCATCCCGATTGCGCCTATGCCTTCCGCACTGATACCCAGGAACCATGGAGCGCAATGAAAAAAGCCTACCTGAATTATATATAATCCTGAAAAGGATATGCCGGCCAGCATACCTGCTATCGCGCCCTGGCTGGTGGTTCGTTTCCAAAAGATTCCCATCAGAATAATAGGGAAAAAAGACGAAGCTGCCAAGCCAAACGCGAAAGCCACCACTTGGGCTACGTATGCAGGAGGATAAACACCGACGTAGCAGGCAAGTATCACGGTTACCGCGACTATTCCACGCCCGAGCAACAATTGCCGTTTTGCCGTGGCCTTGGGGTTGATCATGCGGTAATAAAAATCATGAGCCAGAGCGGAACCGATCACCAGCAACAGGCCCGCTGAAGTTGATAGCGCCGCAGTCAGTGCTCCAGCAACCAGAAGACCTAAGACCCAGCCCGGCAATCCCGCGATTTCAGGACTCATCAGAATCGTGATGTCCGGATCCACATAGAGCTCGTTCTTGCTCGCAGCAGGAGCGTTTTCCGGGATGCGAGTAACCGACTGGTCTTGCTCAGCGTTGAGCCGCCGTGTTTCCTCGAGTGCGTTTCCATGAGAGAACTGGATGATACCGTCCCCGTTCTTGTCAACCCACACCACCAATCCAGTCTTTTCCCATTCTCGGAACCATTCGGAAACCTGGTTATAGGCTTTTCCATTCACTGAACTGATCAGATTGTACCTTGCGAATGCCGCTACAGCTGGAACGGTCAGGTAGAGCAAAGCCACAAACAACAACGCGTATGCGGCTGTCAGGCGCGCAGCTTGCACACTCGGAACGGTGTAGAACTTGACCAATATGTGAGGAAGGCCGGCAGTTCCAAACATCAGAGCGACAGTAATGCATAACATATTGAGACGCGAATCGCCTCCGGGACCGAATGCAGACGTGAATGCGGCGAAGCCTAGATCCCCATTCATTTTATCTAGAGCATCAAGAAGAAATTGTCCGGAATCTTTCCCATGCGCGATTGTGCCCCCCAGGGCAGCCTGCGGCACGGGGATCCCGGTTATCTCCGTTGCGATAAGACACGCGGGGATGAGATACGCCAGTATCATGATGATGTACTGGGTCACCTGCGTCCAGACGATGCCCTTCATTCCTCCAAACACGGCATAAATAAAAATCACGCCGGACCCGATTATCACTGCGGTATGGATCTCCACGCTTAGGAGCCGCGCCAGTATGATGCCAACCCCTCGCATTTGTGCACAAACATACACAAAGGAAATCAATATGGCGCAAAACAAAGCGGCGGCACGCGCGCTATTAGAATAATACCGATCTCCAACAAACTCCGGAACGGTGAAACGTCCTAATTTGCGTAAATAGGGAGCCAGAAGAATTGCAAGAAGAACGTATCCGCCGGTCCAACCCATTATGTACACAGAGCCGGAATATCCCGTGAATGCAACGAGACCTGCTATGGACATGAAAGACCCGGCGCTGATCCAATCCGCTGCAGTGGCCATGCCGTTCAAGATCGGCGGCTTCTCTACTCCGGCTACGTAAAAACCTTTCCTCTCCAGCGACACGGAGCGCCACGAAATCACCACGTACAGGCCGAAAATAGCTACTGTAACCAAGTATGTCCAAGCTACAGCCGAAATGGCAACCTCCCTGCAAGCACTCCGCTACTACATCACGGGACTTATTCTTGAAGATCGGACAATCTGTCAAGCTTACCCATGATGAAGCAGTATGCGAACGCCAAGACAACAAAGATGATGACCGAACCCTGTGTCGCGAACCAGTATCCCAGAGGAAAGCCCCAAAGGCGAATGCCGTCGAGCGCTCCTGCCAAAAGAATCCCGAATCCATATGACGCCACAGCCCAGACTGATAGCAGGCCCACAATCAACAGAATGCTTGAGCGCCGATACCGTAGCAGGTCCCTTTTCATGAAGGCCTCCCCAGAGTGATCGGCCGCGTGCCCGCGGAATGAGCTAAGAATACCAGAGACTGCCCATAAACGTGTAAAGATTTTTCCTGTGGAAAACCATCAGTAGGATGTAGGAATTGATGCTCTGCATTTTCGGAATTACGAAATTGTATGATAGGAGCGGAGAGAGCCGGCGCAATTGACCTTGACCCTTTCTCCGTTGCGGCCTCTTTTTTATCGGAGTCTCAGTTCTTCGAGCAATTCTCCGGTGAGTCGGTCAGAGACTCTGTTGGCCCATGACGCATAATACATCGCTATGCCCCATGATACGAAGAACTGTGAAAGGGCAAACAGATAACCGAAGTTGATGTTTCCTATGACCTTGACGCTGAACAGGCCTGGAGTAGCCCCGGCGCCTATGGGAAGGAGAAAATAATAGATCGTCGAGAATACCCACCAGCCGAAGAGAAAATACGTTTTTCTGCGGTGGATTTCCACAAATTTTGGGTTCTTGGCAATTGCGGACCAATCTTCCGGATTCGGCGGCCCCCCGGGTCCATTGTGCGTTTGAGGGTCATGCGTCATGTCAATTACTCCCTCCTTGCGGTCATACCTGATCCTAGAGCAGTTCTATTCGTCGATTAGTTGAAAAGAGCGCCAGTCAATTATGAAAGTAACTGATATCAGGATATATCAATATGGGATCAGAAGCCCCTGCAGGTGATTCTTGTCTCCTTCATCCACGAAATCTGCGCCACTTTTTTCCGGTACCCACGGCTTAACCCGAGCAGGCTTAGGAAGGCAAAATATAGAGCTCCAGAAGGCACGTTGTCAAATCAAAAGTAACAGATCACGAGGAAGTCGGCCCCAATACGTAACCAGCAATTACCACATGTCAGGACTCGGTTTTTGGGCTAAGAATCCATTCATCTTTCCCTACACGAATAAACAATGCTTGCGATCCGCACTCAAAACTGCGATTATCAGACCCTCTTCATTGAGGCATCAGTCCATCAAGAAGTTTGGCCTTGAACATACACGATTTTTTGCCAGTTGCCATTTTTGATCGTCTGAATGGAAACTCTCTTAACCCTACGAGTTTGCCGGGTAACGAAACACTCTTGCTGTAGCGGCGGATATCAATACATGGTGCTATTGAAGCGAACTTTTCAGCATCATGATACCCTTACGGGCAGTTCGGAACTTGATCGGCTTCGTCAACTCAACATGAGCTCTGTCTCGTCAGAGATAAAAAATGGGGGTTACCATGAAGTATCAAGAGGCTTACCGAGAGTCCCTGGAAAATCCTGAGGCCTTCTGGGGACGGGCAGCGGAAGAAATCGCCTGGGACCGCAAATGGGACAACGTTTTGGACTTTTCGAATCCTCCTTTCTACAAGTGGTTCGAGGGCGGCATGCTGAACTCCTGTTTCAACGCCGTCGATTGCCATATCGAACAAGGGCGCGGAGATCAAACAGCCGTCATTTACGATAGCCCGGTAACCGGAACCGTCAGGAAGTTCACCTACTCCGAACTCAAGGAAAGGGTCTCCAAGATCGCCGGATTCCTCAAGCAACTCGGAGTCGTTAAGGGAGACACAGTCCTGATCTACATGCCCATGATTCCAGAGGCTCTGATGTCCATGCTTGCCTGCGCAAGGCTGGGGGCAATCCACTCAGTTGTGTTCGGGGGATTCGCCGCTCGAGAATTAGCTGTCCGAATAGACGATGCTGGACCTAAGGTTATTCTTTCGGCTTCTTGCGGAATTGAGGTGCAACGGGTAATCCCATACAAGCCACTGCTTGACGAAGCAATTGAGATTTCAGATCACAAGCCCGAAAAATGTGTAATGTA
>JACRDE010000233.1 GCA_016212935.1 Desulfomonile tiedjei
GTCCCAGCCTTCCTGGCAGCCTCCGCATACGTTTTGACCCCGGCATACGCAAACTGGGCCTGGTAGGAAGGAGGGCTTCCGTACTTTTTGGTATAAGTTTCTACGAACCTGTCATTAGCCTGAGTGGGATTGGCTTTGGACCAGTACGGAGTCACCACCCAGAAACCGGCAGGTGCTTCAGTTCCAAGCGCCACCAATTCACTCTCTGACGCTACGGTGCATAGGACAGTGCGTTTCCCGTCAAGAAGTCCTCTTTTTCCAGCCTCTCGCACGAAGTCGACGAGATTGCCTCCCCACAATGAGACCAAAACCCCTTCGGCATTCGATGCTTTGAGAGTGTTGATGTGAGGCGTCCAATCCCGAGTGTCCATAGGTGCGAACACCACTTCCGACTTGGGCAAGAAGGATGTTTCAGGTTTGATTTCTTTCAAATACTTTTGAAAAAGCTCCCAAGACTCCCAGCCCAGGGCATAATCCGGACCAATGGTAGTCCACGACTTTGCTGGCATTTCGGCGGCAACGAGAGCAACCGTCTTCAAAGCCTGATCATTATTCCAGGTGATTCGAAAGGTGTACCGGTTGCATTGTTGGCCCGTGAGCACAGTGGTTTGCGCTGTAGTGATTAGCAGCGGGATTCGCAGGTCCTTGGCTACTGCAGCCACACGCGGGGCCACAGCGCTGGAAATTATCCCAATTATTGCATCCGCCTTATCTGCATTGACAAGATTCTCAACTGTTTTGATTGACGAATCTGGAGTCCCTTCATTTTCAAAAACTCCTATCACCTCCCGACCCAGAATACCTCCTGACGCATTCACTTCAGTCAGGGCGATTTCAGCCCCTTGTTTTGCTGTCGCCCCATGAACAGCGCCTCGACCGGACATGGTGAACATGAATCCGATTCTTACCGGATCAGCAGGCAGAGCTGGCGATGAAAAAAGAAATAGTAGGGACAGACAAGAGATAATTGATCTTTTCATGACCGGCCAACCTCCCCTTGAAAAATGGTGGCGAGAACCCCAATCTAAGTGGGAGTTCACAGCGGAAGACCTTAGCTGCAATTGCCCATTTGCGAAATTCACCGGATGACCAGATCCCGCATCATCTCTCCTCATTTCTTTTTCCCTCACTAATTGCCCGTCATAGCGCCGGCTCATTTTGCTGACCTGTTGCAGGCCAGGCAAGATCAGCCTAAGCAATTAGTAGCCCAGTCCTCAATGATATCCGGGATATTGTGGTTTCTCTAAGTCCTCCCAAGTAATCCCAAGCTTATTTTTGAAATAGGAACCGAGTCGTTCGAATAACTTGGCCCAATGGGTCCTTCCCTGCTCCAGTTCCCCCAGGATTTCGGCCACGAGCTCGGGTAATCGGTTCAGTTCTTCTTTGGGCAAGAATGAGACGGCGCCTTCCCTGATAGCCATATTGATGCTCTCCACATTAATGGCTCGCGCAGTGAGCATCGCTGCAGGCAGATGTCGCGCCCGGCATGCCCTAAGTAATTCAAACCCATTTACACCCATGATGTCGAGAATTGCGAGATCATACTTGTCTTTATTGATCAACTCGAGAGCGCTCTCAAATGTCTGTCCTGTAATCACAATGGTGTTTGGAAATTGTTCTCGGATAATTTCAAGTATATCGGCTTCGTCGTCCACAACCAGAAGCTTCTTGTGCTCTAAAATAGATTGATCATCCATCGTGCATTCTCCCCAGGACAAAGACAGTTGTGGCCATGATGGTATCTTGGGTACAGATTTTACCTGACCCTCGGCTCACATCTGTTTGGCAGTGCCCTCTCTAAACTTCCTCTACGTTGATTTTCAGCATCTCCACCGAAGCGAGCAGACGTTTACTATTACGATTCACAGCGGGAAAGTCTTCTGAGGCTTCGTAAAGCTGCCGAGCGATAACAGTGAGTGCATCAATTGCCTTGCGCATCTCTTTAAGCGAGTTATCGCCTTCCATTCTCTATTTCTCCTTTTTTCTTAAGTCCTTGAATCGCCTGGCCTTTACTTCGTATCGCGGCAAACTGTTGAGGGGAAAGAACTCCAAATTGTAGCCAAGGTTGGTTTTTAAGCGAAGCTGGGTCTTGAGTTCTGCCTTAACCTCCGCCACTGATGAGTCCGACATATCTTCTGCTAATTCGACCTTTAACGTAATGTCGTCCACATCCCCCTTCTTGTCCACGACCACCTCGTATTCGTTGCCAAGTCCTTGAACAGAGCGAATCACGTCTTCGATGGCGGACGGAGCCAGCAGAACACCTTTTACTTTCGTTATGTCATCAGATCGCCCAACAACTCCTCCCTTAAACAACTTGTAAGTGCGACCACATTCACATCTGTCGTCACCGATCTCAACGATGTCCTTAGAATCAAACCGGATGCATGGTTGTGCAAGCCTATCTAGGGCTGTGATAACGAGCTTGCCCGTTTGCCCTGGTTCTGTTACCGGCATCCCTGTCTCCAAATCTTCGACCTCAGCAAGAAACATAGCCTCGTTAACATGGAGACCTCCCGGTTGGCTGGAACATTCGAAACCCCAAGCTCCTATCTCGGTAGCTCCGGCATGGTCGTAAACCTTCGCTCCCCATGCCTCTTCGATTCGTCTCTTCGTCGCGGGGATCAGTGCACCCGGTTCGCCCGCGCAGGTTATTTTGGTAATCGGTAGAGTGGCAGGATCCAGATGAAGTTGATTGCGTGCAGTATCAGCCATTCCGAGCACATATGTCGGTGTAGCCATGAAGGCTGTGGCCTGCAGTTCTTGGATTTTGAGGATGCGGGATTTTGTGTCGAGCACCCCTCCCGGGACTGTTTCGCACCCTATTTTCTCTGAAGCATAGTGCGCAGCCCAAAATGCCACAAACACATTGTACCCAAAGGGGAGAAAGACTCGATCGGATGGTCGATAACCCTGCGCCCACAGCAAGGTGGCCCAACAGTCGGACCACCACTCCCAATCTTGCCAAGTATCGGGTTGGTAAACCGGCTGCCCTGTCGTTCCACTGGTCTGGCGAAATATACAGACATCCTCCAGATCAACGCATAATGCATCACCGTACGGAAACGGATCTTTTCTCTGAATATGCCGCATCATGGCCTTTTCCACTTTCGGCACCCGACGCACGTCTTCCCAGGAATTGATCTCTTCAGGATGCACTCCGGCTTCTTGATAGAGAGTGCGGTGAAACCGTGAGTTACGGTACGCCCACGTTAGAATACGTTTGAATTTCTTGAGCTGCAGCTTCTCCAGCTGGTTGCGTGGGAGTACTTCCAAATACGGATTCCAATATGAAACATGTTTATTCATAATTCCTCGCCAAGAGTATTAAAAAACTCAAGTGGCCTGTTCTGCGATGAGACCAAGAGCAGGTTGACGATTGTGACCCGATTTCCTAAGGGGTAGCCGGATCTCGTATTTCTCCAATTCCTCCCTTACTTGGGTATTGACGGCCGTCAATCGGCGAAACGGGAACAACGATCTGGCACGTCTAAACATAGCTGAAGAGCCTGTCCGTTAGACACAACGCCTATTTCATGACCATATTGGGTAACCACAGGGATATCTGAGGGAAGAGCAACAGAATAAGCAGACATACAGCCATTCCGATAATGTATGGATATATCCCTTTGTAAACTGTGTTTATGGGAACCTTGGCCACCCCTGAGACTACGAATGCATTAATCGCCATAGGGGGCAAAATCACCCCGATCATGGTGACAACACTGATAATTATTCCGAACCACACAGGGTCATAGCCCAATTTCAAGACCACGGGTAGAAAAATCGGGGTTGCCAGAATCAAGAAAGCCAAGTCCTCTATAAAAGAGCCCCCGATCAAGTACACGGCTATGATTATGAGCACTATTACTGTGCGATCCACCTGTAAACCTCCCAACCATGTAGCTACAAGGTATGGAGTTCGGGTGACCGCGAAAAAATGACCCAGAATGGTTGCACCTGCAAGCAGCATTAGTACCATGCAGGCTATCCGTAGAGTTTCGGCAATAGACTTGATGAATCGCTTTACGTCCATGTCCTTTTTGATAGTGGTTAGGACCAAGACCGCAAAAGTCCCTACGCTGCCGGCTTCCGTGGGCGTGAAAAAACCCTGCATGAGGCCTCCGACAACAAGCAGGAAGATCGTAATGACTCCGATAACTGGAGGCAAGGACGCAAAGCGCTCCTTCCATGTAGATTTTTCCCCTTTTGGTCCCAGTTTCGGGTTGATCGCACACCATCCCAGCAGAGTCAGAACGAATGAACAAGCAACCATCAAACCTGGAATTATTCCAGCCAGGAACAGTCTACCGATCGATGTCTCAGTGAGTATTCCGTATATGATCAGCACTACGCTCGGGGGAATGAGAATTCCCAGTGTGCCCACTGTAGCGACTGTTCCGCAAGAGAGTCGGCGGTCGTAATTGTACCGATCCATCTCAGGCACGGCGATTGTCGCGAAAGTTGCAGCAGTAGCGGGCGAGGATCCACAGATGGCCTTGAATGCGGTTGCTGCAGCGACAGTCCCGATAGCGAGCCCGCCGGGCACGTGTCCCATAAACTTATAAGCTGAATCGTACAGACTCCTCGCGACTCCTCCGCTAGCGCCCACTTGTCCCATGAACACGAACATCGATATGACCGTAAATCCGTATGAGGAAAGCACGCTGTAAATGTCTTTGGCCACAAGGTTGAGCGCAGCGTCAACGTTCACAATCATAGCGAAGCCGATGAACCCCGCAAGGGCCATCGAGAAGCCGATTTCCAGTCCCATAAGAAAGAAAACGAACAGCAGCACGATCACCAGTATACCAATAGTGGCAAAGCTCATGATTCAGCGTCCTTCTTGTCTACCATGGCTACGAGGAGCACCAAGCACTCAACGGCGCAGCACAAAGCTATTGCATAAGCCACCGGGTATGTGGGCCACTGAAGCGTGGCCGTCACCTCGCCGGCTGCACGATAATCATTACCGAGCTTCAACATATTCCAACCAATGATCCCGAAGAGGCATATCGCCAGAATACGGGTGATAACCTGAAGAATACTCTGAAGCGCGGCCGGAAGCTTGCCGGTGACAAAATCCATTATAACGTGGCCCTGCATACGAGATGTCTGCGGGAGGGCGAAACCGATTACCAGTGCGCCCAAGAGTCCGACGAGTTCGTAAGTTCCCACTATGGGTCTCTTGAACGTGCGCAGAATGACATCGGAAACTGTCAGAAACATGCTGCCGGCCAAGGCTATGCCCGCGATCACGTACATCAGTCTTGACAGACTTGTAGTCAGTGCGTTCAGTGTTTTCACTTTTTTAGCCCGCTCGTCGGCTTTTCCCCTCAAGGGGAAAAGCCGGCATTCAAGTTTGTATTAGGGATTGTTTTTTAGCCATTCTCGGCAGAAATTCAGCGCCTCTTCTCCAGGCAAGCCTTTGACTTTCATTGCGGCTGCATATTCATCCATAATCGGACGCACCGCTTTTGCCCAGCGTTCATCCTCTTCTTTTGAGAGCTTGATGATCTTGTTGCCTTTGGATAAAGTGTATTCGGAACCTTCTTTATCTATCTCATCCCAACTTTTTGCGGTCTTTTCGATCCATTCCTTATTTACTTGCTCAATTGTATTCTGGGCTTCTTTTGGGAGAGATTCCCATTTCTTCTTGTTCATGACAACGAAGAAAGCCAGTGAATAGGCTGAACCGAAGTTCTGAGTCGTGGACTTTACGACTTCAGCGAATTTCCATCCTTTGAGTGTTTCAATGGGTGAGAGCACCCCCGCGACTACACCTTTTTGAAGCGCATCGTAAGTCTCGGTCTGTGGCATTGCGACGGGCGTCGCACCAAGGGCTGTCGCAACTTTTGCGCTGGTTCCTGTACATCTTATCTTCATGCCTTTGAGATCTTCCATCTTCTCAACCGGCGCCTTGGTGTTGACTATGCCTGGGCCGTGCGCATGAAGGTACATGACTTTCACGTCGTCCAATTCTTTTGGCTTGAATTTTTCATAGAACGCATTGCACAACTTGGTGGCTTGATAGCCTCTTGCGTACCCCAACGGCATGTCTATGACTTCCATCAAAGGGAATCGGCCCTTGGTATAGCTGAGCACGGACATCCCTACATCGGAGATCCCCTTGACAACGCCATCGTAACACTGATCTGCCGGGGTTAAAGTGGCTCCCGGGAACATGTTGATCTTCACGGCACCATTTGTTCTCTTTTCGATTTCTTTAGCCCATTCTGAGGCTAGAACTGAGTGCGTGTGTGTGGCGGGAAAGAAAATAGAGTACGTTAGTTCAAACGTCTTACATTGGCCGGGGCTGGATCCCCCCACCACCATCAGTACTGTCACCAGAAACACCATCAGCGACAAGAAGGTCCTAGTCATAGACATGATTCACCTCAATCATAAGAGTAATGAAGACTTTAGAAACCAATCGGACTAGGTGTTGGTGATATCGACGGAATTACACACTCGAGAGGGAGTTGTCCAAAAGCTCTGCGCACTGCTTATTTGCGATTTCTTAGGCAGTGTTGCTTCGGTCGACAGACAAAGACATCCGACGGAAACGGATTCCGTTACACCAGTCGAGATCCCGCGATATGCACAATCGTCGTTTCAGCGTGAGCAGGCGATCGATCAGCCGTGTCGTCATTATGCATTGTCTGTGCCACTGCCATGATCTCGGGGCGTTGTCTCGGAAAGAATAGCCCTATCAGTATGTTGAAAGAATTCGTCAACAACAAAAGAGGGGGCGCTATCGATTCGGCATCAATGATAGAATGGGCTATATCGCCCAATAATTGGGGACAATCATAACAACATACAAATATCATGCAACATTTTAAAATGAGCGATATCGCCCACATATGCTTCAAGGTGGGCTAATTCAGCCCACCCATCTTTAGGACTTTCATCTGCCGCTTGAGTGTATATCGGGAGATCCCGAGGATACGTGCAGCAGCACACTTATTGCCGCCAGTCCTTTGCAAGGCCATTTCTATAAACTGGCGTCTCAGTTCCCCTATGGCAGAAGTCATGGACGGGGATGGAGGAAATTCTACAACCCAAGGTGACTCACAGTGATTGGTATCTGCCAAGTCCAGAAAATCAAGTCTCAGATCTGGTCCTTCGGAAAGAATGACTGAGCGCTCCAAAACATTCTTCAATTCCCTTACATTTCCCGGCCAGGAGTACTGAATCAATTTTTCCATGTCTTCCGGACGAATGCTCAATCCTGCGGTGAGCCGAAGTTCCTGGGCCAGTTGACTGACGATTTGGCGCGTCAGCACTGGTATATCTGCCAATCTTTCACGCAACGGCGGGACTCGGATCCCGTATACATTCAGACGAAAAAATAGA
>JACRDE010000237.1 GCA_016212935.1 Desulfomonile tiedjei
CAGTAATAAACTGCTTCTGTAGCATCCTTTTCTTCAAACAATGATTGAGAATAGCCTTTATTGAGTTGTAATCCTTATCATATGTTTTTTTGTTGTCAAGGCAAAAGAAATTTTGGCTCGTCAAAAAAGTTGGCTGAATGACAGCCTCTTGCTCATACAGTTTCCCGCTCGTAAGTGAGTGGATAAAACCTAATACTAATTTGATTGGGTTCAAGCACCCGGATGGGCTAAAGTAGTCGCCATAGTCCCCCTATAGCAATGGTGGATTTAGAGGGATGTTCAATGTGTTAGCTCAATATCCCCTCTGGGGCCCCTTTCAAGAAGGGGGGAACATGACGGTAAGCCAGCGCATGTGAGGCTGTCCCCTCGGTCTCGGAATTCTTCAAACAGGTCGTTTTTTGATGTCTTCTACACAATCCATTTTGTTGATGGCAGGAGAGGCCTCCGGAGATTACCATGCAGCCGCTCTTGTGCGAGATATAAAGAGTATCAGGCCGCAAGTCAGGGTTGTGGGCATAGGAGGAGACAAGCTCGCGGCTGCGGGCATGGAGCTGCTACACCACTACAGAGACATAAACACGATCGGCCTAAGCGAGGGTCTTGGAAAGGTCCGCAATATTATTCACGCGTACGGAACAATGAAGAGAGAACTACGTAGCGGCGAGCACAGCCTCTTCGTTCCTGTGGACTTTCCGGACATCAATATTCGTCTGTGCGGGCTTGCGAAAAAGGCGGGCGTGCCGGTGTACTACTACATCAGCCCACAAGTTTGGGCCTGGCGAAGAGGCAGAATTCGCAAAATAGCGGAGCGTGTGGACAGAATGATGACCATATTCCCCTTTGAGGAAAAGCTCTACAGAGAGGCCGGAGTAAAAGCGGATTTTGTCGGGCATACCATGGTTCGAGATCTCCCGGATGTCATAGACAGGTCCGCTGCAAAGATTGGACTCGGCCTGGAGCCGTCCCGCAACACGGTGGCTCTGGTTCCGGGAAGCAGGCAGGCGGAAATCCGCCGTATGCTCCCGCGCATGTGCGAAGCTGCTGCGATCTTCCTCGGAGAATTTCCTGACACGCTCTTTGTGCTCCCTCTTGCCGGTCCGCATCTCGCTGGAATAGTCAGGGAGATACTTTCGCAGTACGCTGTTCCTGTGGAAATCCACAAAGCGGAAGCCTCAGTGCTGATGGCCGCGTCCGATTGCGGGCTTGTGACATCAGGAACCGCTACGCTGCAGGCTGCTCTAGCAGGTATGCCACATGCAGTAGTATACGCTCTGGATGGGCTTACCTGGTTGATAGCCTCCAAGGTCTTGAAGCCCCTTGTCATGGACAGTGACGTTCATGTGGCGATTGCCAACGTGTTGGCCATAAATGATGAAAAAGATGGTAGAGGACCCATAAAACTGATGATGGAGGCCGGGCATCGCATCGACTGTCAGGAATGCGGTAGACCCCTATTCGTCCCCGAGCTCCTTCAAAACCAGGCGACTCCTGCGAAGATGGCCAAATGGCTCCTGACGTTTCGCTCTGACGATTCTTTGCGTGAAACCATGGAAAGAGGCTTCTCTTGGATGAGACAGTCTCTCAAGTCCTCTCAGAGCGGACGAACTGCGGCCGACATAATACTGGAATTTATAGCTGGTAAATGATACCGGAAAGATAGTCTGTGGCGATAATGTGCAAAATTTCAGGAGTCCGGGCAAAATGAAAGGTCCGCGTGCATGGTAGGAAACATCCGGACCTTTCCGTAAAAATATTAAGTAGGTAGGTATTGCTGATATAGACAACACCACGCGAAAAAGTGTTCCAAGAAAAGTTCCCCCAAGAATTATATTTATTGCATGAAAAATTTCAGTTCCGCCACGAGACCGACAATCCGAACTGGTATGAAGTGGGGCAGTTGAATTAAACCAAAGGTCCCAAGCAATCCGGCAATTCTGTTATATTGTTCAGAATTCTTCTGGGTTTGTATTGGGCCAGTTCCTCCGCTGAAAAGTATCGGCTCGCGATTGCGAAAGAATCTATTCCCGCGTTCTGAGCGGCCTGGATGTCTATCGGTGCGTCGCCAACGTAAATGGTCTCTTCTTTTTCCGTTTGCACGGAACGGATGAATTCCTCGAACATCTCCGGGGAGGGTTTTGCTTTGAAACCGTCCTCAGCTCCTATGATGCGCGTCATGTTCGTCGCGATCCCCAGGTGCTCGGCAAGTATTCTTGCGTATTTTCCGCGCTTATTGGTTACTATTCCCTGAATTGTTGATCCGTTCAGCGCGTTCAGCGTCTCCAGGGCCCCGGGCACAGGTTTGGTCTTTTCGAGGAATATCGTGTCGTAATAGTCCCGAAACACCTTTATCCCTATTTCGGATTCCTCGGGTTTTAGGAAAGTCCTCACAAAATCCAGTAGCGATATTGAGGTGACCCGGATCACCTGTTCACTGGTCATGGACGGGTATCCCAGTTCTGCAAACATGTGGTTAAAAGCGTCAGTTATGGAATCAATTGAATCCACCAGCGTTCCGTCCATGTCAAATGTCACAGCCTCAATCCGACGGCTCAGCATCGAGGGAACTTCGTCGAAGCCATCTATTCTGATGGCGGGAATACCGTTTCTGGCGCAGTAGAAGAACAGCTCTTTCAGAGCAAGCACCATGTCGGCTTCTTGGGCGGCATGCCGGTCAGACTCGCCGTCCCCCACCAGGATTATTTTGTCGTATTGCGATCTGAAGGAACGTAGAATGTTGAGCTTGCAGGTTCCACACGTACCACAGACGGGATTCGAATGGGGATTCTCGATCCTTACTTTTCCATCGTCAGCGATAATAAGTCGATTGGCGAATATCTCAATACCCGACACCCCGTGGTTTCTAAACAGGGTTTGTATGGTGGCGTCGAATCCATCCGAGACAATTTTCACGTCAATTCCGCGGGAACGCGCCCACTCGAGAAAATCCCGGAACTTGGGGTCAAGTTGAGCGTGTTCGCGCACGAAGCGTTCCAGGGAGTCCCTGGTCATTGTCATGAGCGGAGCCACGGCCTTATAGACCTCGAAAGACCCTATTTCGCCTCGCATATAGCGCTTCACATGAAAGCGCCATTCCGGATCGGTCAGATGATCTCTCACCAGTCGGTTCACCGTGTCTTTCGCCGATACGGTACCGTCGAAGTCACATAGAATCAGGGAACGCGGCCTAAAGGAATTTGTCGAGGAGGGTTCATTCATACCGATATCCTTCCGCGGTTTGACGCGGAGGGTTCGTTTCAAGAGACATCCAGGATCTGGAATTCTTTGAGCCCACCCGGGGTTTTGACCTCCACTACGTCGTTGACCTCTTTGCCGATAAGAGCTCTCCCCAAAGGTGAGTCTATGGAGATCACTCCTTTGGCTATGTCGGCCTCATCCTGGCCGAGCAAGCGGTAGACTTTTTGTTCGCTCGAATCCACGTCCTCGATCTTCACCGAGCACCCAAATACGATTCGATCGCATTTCGGTCTGCTGTTTAGATCGATGACCTCGCACGCGGACATTCTTTCCTGGAGGTCTCGCATTCGAGATTCGATAAGCGCCATTTTCTCTTTCGCATAAGTGTATTCGGCGTTTTCCGAGAGGTCCCCATGCCCAAGGGCAATCTCGATTTCCTTGATAACTGACGGTCGTTCAGTTCGGACCATCCTATCCAGTTCTTCCTGAAGTTTCCTGAATCCTTCAGGCGTTATGGGCCTCCTAGCCACACTCATGGTATCTATCCTTTTTGTTAGTGTTTTCTGTCACGTGAAACAGATCGCCGTACACGCCAAAAAACGCAACAGCTTTCCGTAACCCACTCGCACGTTTCTCGTGGGCTGTTGCGTTACAATGAAGTTGTACCAGACTCTTACGTTGCGGTCAACAGCCGCGTGGGTCAAGCTGAAGGCTCAGGGACTTCTTCGCCCGTCTTTTCGACCCCGTAACCGCCCATGGCAGTTACCCGGTTCTTAAAACGGCTGCTTCTCATAACTTCCAGGAGCCTCGCTATTTTTTCGTCTTCCATATATTCCAGCGGTATCACGAGATCGTATTGTTCAACAGCTACTGGCACGAAATCCAGACCGAGTGCACGCGCCGCGGCCAGCACCCCCATGCCGACGTCAGCCACGCCAGACAGCACGGCTACGGCCACAGACGTGTGCGTGTACTCCTCAACTTCGTAACCTCTTATGGCCAGCGGATCCAGGCCGAGGGTGTCGAGATGATAATCCAGGAGCACTCTGGTTCCGGCCCCGGCCTGACGGTTTATGAAGACCACGTCATCGCACAACAGGTCATGAAAATCGCGGATCGACTTCGGATTTCCTTTTGGCACTATGAAACCCTGTTCCCGCATAACCCCGTGGATGAGCTTCACAGGCAAATCCGGAAGGTAGCGTCGAATGTACGACCAATTGTAAACGCCGGTTTCCATATCCAACAAGTGTGATGTCGCAAAATGCGAACTCCGACTCTTGAGCGCGAGTAATCCTCCCAGACTCCCCACGTGGCTGGATGAAAGAAACACATGGTGGGGGATAAGCTCGTCAGCCAGCACGTCGAGAGTCAAATCGTGGCTCCCGATAACCACCAGGGTGCGTTCTATTTCTGAAATATTCCGCAGCA
>JACRDE010000239.1 GCA_016212935.1 Desulfomonile tiedjei
AGAGCTCATTCGCTCGGTTCTCTCCGAAAACGGCTCCCAAACACCATCCGACTACATGCACTAGACTACCGGCCGGTAAAGGGACGCTTCCACACGAACTTCCTGCTTTCCCGCAGAAATCCTAGTCAGGTGTTATACGAATTCGCAATCAAAGAAGCAAAATCGGAGAACCTTTCTTGCAAAAAAGGTTCCCCAGATCTTACTGCTTTGAAAGCGCATTGGTGTTACACCCTTGAAGCATGAAGGGTCTGCCGGATCTTCATATCAAGCCGTGCAGAGTGTTCTTGGGCCACTTCTTAAGCCAATTTTGCTAAAAGTTGCTCACAGTTATAGGCAACCAGCTGTAATAAAAACCCGTTACTAGTTGACATAAATAAAAAACGCAAAAGAACTTTTATTGTCTGTTTAAGCAAGATTTTGCTTTAAGTATTCTTGCCAACTTCCTATACATATGCTATTATATCCACATAATTCTTTCATGCAAGGAGCTCTTTATGTGCGAAATCGTCGCTTTCACCGGCGGGGAAGGTTCTCCGGGCAGGTCTTTCATGGCTTTCAATACAGCGGTCACCCTTGGCATGATGGGGTTCGGTGTCACGATGATTGAAATCGGGGACCCAAAATCCGGAGTATGTGCGTACTTCGGCTTGGAACCCCTACACAGTTGCGAGGATTTTGCGCTTGGAAATTGTAACCCGAAGGAAGCGGTGGTTCACTGTGGTGAGAACCTGGATCTCATCGTTCAAGGGAGTTCCTCAGCAGCGTTGGACAGGGATAAGGTCGGTCGGCTCTTTACCGTGGCCACGCAGCTTGAAAAGACAGACTTTTTGGTGGTAGATGCTCCTGAGGGCGTCCCGGACAGCCTTCTTCCTGTTGTCTTGGCTGCAACTGAGCTTTTTGCTGTGGTCACACCGGAGCAGATGGCTGATTTTCGGAGTTTTTGGTTCATTCGCAAGCTTAGCGAAATTTGCGGCGGTAAGCATATCCATGCGATAATTGATAGAGCTCCCATGCCGGAGATCTCCGAGATCATGTGCAACCGTCTGGAACACGACCTGGGGCGTGTCCTGGGCATAAATATGGACTGCGCCTGGTTCGTCCCGGAGGATCCGTTGGTGCAGGAAGCGGCAAGAGCGCGGCTTCCTTTCGTCACTTTCGCTCCCGCGTCCGAGACTTCGCTCCGTATCATGCAATTGGCGACTGCCATTGAACTGGCCAGACGAGATCGGTACCAGGGGAAATTGAGGACTATTCTGCAGAGTTTGTTGTTCGACTTGCAGAACCAGAATTTGAATCCGGTGAGAACGGAACCCAAAATCAGTCCGGCTGAAATCAGATTCCTTCAGAGAGTCATAATGGAAGCGCTGAATTCCGAGGAGATCGATTCGGTGAATTTCAAGAATGTTTACGACGTGATGCGAGAAATAATGGAAGCGTCTCAGAATTTTGGCTTTGCTTTTGATCGCTCGGGTAGATCCATTAATGCTTTTCAAGAAGCGCATTTCGCATCATAATCTCCCTGATCGGGGAGTGATTCTCTTCACTCAATAAATTCTTGGCCGTAAGGACCAACTTCTCAATGGCGCTCCGTCAATGGGCCGTGTACATTCTGATTCTTGCGTTCGCTGGGCTGGTTCTGCCAGGTTGTGACAGGCGAGCCACGGACAAGCAGGAATCTGTCACGGACGGGACTGCCAAGGAAGTTCCGCCGGTTGAAAATGGGGCGGGGAAAAGTGCTTTGCCGCTCGTGGGAACCATCGAGGCCATAAGACAACGAGGGGAATTGCGAGTTGGGATGCAGGTGGGTTACGTCCCGTTCCAAATGGTCGGAAGCCAAGGTAATGTGGTGGGGTTCGACGCGGAACTTGCTGAAATGGTTGCCAAGAACCTGAATGTGGGTCTCAGGATGATCAGGCAGAGCTGGCAGGAGCTTATTCCTTCTCTGCTGGACAGCCGCACCGATTTGATCATATCTGGAATGACGGTGACGGCCGAGCGCAACAGCGAGGTCATGTTTACGGAACCGTTGTTCGAAACAGGTCGTATGTTCCTGGTTCATGTCATGAATGCCGATCGTTTCAAGTCGCTGCAGGACATGGATAAGCAGGGCGTGTTTGTGATCTCGGTGCCAGGTGGACTTGGAGAGTTGCGGCTAAGGGAGATTCTCCCCAATGCGGCGTACAGGGAATTTCCAGAAAGAAATCAGGCAATAAAAGAGGTCCTGGAACGCAGGGCGCATGCGTTCATCGACGAGGAATTCTCTATTCGGCGGGCTTGCGCGACTCACTCGCAATTTCTCGCAAGCCGGTTCAAGGCGCTTACGTACGAGCCCATCGCATGGGCTGTGAGGCCGGGGGATGTTCATTGGTTGAACTGGCTGAACAATTTCATACATAAGATTAGGGGCGACGGCCGACTCGAGGAACTCAAGAGGAAATGGATGCAAGATTATTTTCTGGACCTGCGGCCGGAAAAATAATGGCCCATATCTATGCACAGCCAAGAAAATGGCATCGCTGAACACGGATCAGAACTGACCTTTGAACCGAAGCCGTACGAATTCGCTTTCAAATCAGCGAGCATCGGGGAAAACCCTTTATGCTAATGCGCGTTAGTATTAGAGTTGGCCATGATGGGGAATTGGTCCACGAGAGCGGTGTCGGAATGCTCGGCAGCGGGCTCCAATGCTATGCATGCCTGGTACCTGCCAGTCTTTCGTCAAAGAGTTCGTTCGCGTCTCCAGACATTTCGATCTCCTTAACGCTAAATTGATTTGTCATTCCGACATAATGGCATCAATTCCATCAACAGCGGGCCTGAGCACCCCCGCCGGCGTTTCACAGGGTTCCCGCTACACGTTGCGTTCGATGGTGACCGCTACTCCCTGGCCCCCGCCACAGCAAGCGGTGGCACAACCGTATCTTCCCTGCTTCCAATCGAGGATGCGAGCCAAGGTACCGACCAAACGTATGCCAGTGGCCCCGAGTGCGTGGCCGATAGCTGTCCCGCCGCCCATGACGTTAACTCGGTCCTGGTCAAGACCCAGTTTCTTGATGGTGTAAAGGGCAACGATACAGAAGGCCTCGTTGATCTCCCAAAAGTCGATGTCTTCCGCATTGATACCGGCCATACGGAGGGCCTTGAGACTGGATGGAACGGTCCCGGAGCCCATGATGGTGGGATGTACTCCTGCAAATCCGATGCCCCGAATGACGGCCAGAGGCTTGATTCCTCTGGCTTCGGCAGTCTCTTTGGCCACAAGCAGCATGGCCGATGCGCCCGCATTCAAGGGTGAGGAATTGCCCGCGGTCATGGATCCGTTTTCGCTGAAGACCGGTTTCAGCTTGGCCATGTCCTCCAGAGTGGCCTCAGGCCGCACCGACTGATCCCTGGCCACAGTCATGATCGTTCCATCGGCCTGCTCAACCTGAACAGGCATTATTTCACCTGAGAAGAATCCTGCTGCCTCGGCTTGAGCAGCTAGTCGGTGCGAGCGGACGCCCCAACTGTCCAGATGATGTCTCGTTAAGTCGGTCATGCTCAACAACTTTTCAGCGGTCAGTCCCATATTCGTGGCGATGTTCATCTCCCACTGTCGGTACGCTTCGTCTTCAAAGAGGTGGGGATTAAAGGATACACTCCCCTGCTCCCTATCATTTAGCAGGCTCATCGGCACCCTAGTCATGTGTTCCATGCCGCCAACCATGACTATATCAGCCGCTCCTCCGGCAATCTCCAGGAAACCCGTGTGGATGGCCGCCATAGAAGACCCGCATTGCTGGTCCACGAATTTGGCCGGGATGGTCTCCGGAAGATTTGCTAAAAAAATAGGATTGCGACCACCGTAAGTCCATTGCTCGCCCACCCCGAAGGCAGAGCCGACCACAAAATCGTCAACTTCCTTGGGAGAGACACCGCTGACCTTCAACAGTTGGGGTAACAGTCGGGCGAGGAGTTCATCCGCTCGGAGTTTGTAGAAACAGTCTCGGCTAGGGTCATTGGGCCGGGCCCTGGATTGGGCCGTTCTCAAATAGCCTGCAATAACGACTTCTCTCATGTGTTTCCCTTTATATGTTTTTCTGCGCGTGAAGCATCAAAAGCAATGGTATCTTCCGTCGATGACCGCGATGTCTCCGGTGTGGTACAAGCTGACATCGCTGGCGAAGTAAACTGCCATCGGCTCGAAGTCTTCCGGTTTTCCCCAACGGCGCATCGGAACCCTGGGAAGGACAGCAGCCTGAAACTTCCCCCAGGCCAGCAAATCGCCGGTCATCTCCGATTCAACCCAACCCGGCAAGATGGCATTGGCTCGAATTCCGTATCTCGCATGCTCCACTGCCGTGGAACGTATCATGGCAATTGCGCCGGCAATAGTTGCCGTTGCGAGCTTCTTCGCTTCTTCACCGGAAAAGGCCGGTTCCTCGGCGAAGAGGAACCGGCTCATAGGTGCTCGTCAGGGATTCTTTTTCATCCAACCGACGCAGAAATTAAGGGCCTCCTCCCCCGGAAGGTTCTTGGCTTTCATTGCGGCCACGTACTCTGCCATAATTGGGTTCACCGTCTGGGCCCAGCGCGCATCCTCTTCTTTTGAAAGAGGAATGAACTCGTGACCTTTGGACAAGGCGAATTCCCTTGCTTCCTTATCTATTCGATCCCAGGTCTGGCCGGTTCTGTCAATCCATTCCATGTTGATTTTCTGGATGGTTTCCTGGACATCTTTGGGCAGAGAATCCCATTTTTTCTTGTTCATCGCGACGAAAAAGGCCAGGGAGTAGGAAGAGCCATAATTTAGCGTGGTGTACTGCGTAACTTCGGTAAGTTTGAACCCTATGAGGGCTTCTATGGGACAAACGACTCCCTCGACTATTCCCTTTTGGAGAGCGTCATAGACCTCGGGCTGGGGCATTGCCACAGGCGTCGCTCCGAGGGCGCCAACCACTTTCGCACTCGTTCCGGAGCACCTGATCTTCAAGCCCTTGAGATCCTCCATGGTTTTCACCGGCTTCTTAGCTGTGTGCACTATCCCAGGTCCGTACGCATGCATGTACATCATTTTTACATCGTCGAATTCCTTTGGTTTGAACTTCTCGTAATAGGCATTGCTCAGACGAGATGCCTGAACTCCACTTGTGTAACCGAGCGGCAAATCAATCACTTCCGTTAATGGAAAGCGTCCCATCGTGTAACTGACAACTGACATGCCAATATCGGAAATCCCCTTGACCACTCCGTCGTAGCATTGATCAGGAGGGGTGAGTGTCCCGCCTGGGAACATGTTGATTTTCACCGCGCCATTTGTCCTTTTTTCCACCTCTTTTGCCCATTCCGTTGCGAGAAGCGTGTGCGCGTGAGTAGCGGGAAAGAAAGTGGAGTAGCTCAACGTCACCGTGTTCGCGCAGGTGCCGGGGCCAGATGCAAGGACGAGCAGTACCGTAACAAGGCTGCAGACTAGGACGTTAGAGACTTTTCCGTGCATGCTCAACCTCCTGACGATGATTTCACCCGCTTCCGACGGGTCGTAGCGACTTAGATCAAGACGATTTAAATTCCTGGAAACACTAGTAATACCAATGCTCGTTCAAAGCAGTAAGAATTTGGGCGACCTGCTTTGTAAAGAAGGTTCCCCAGGCCCTTCCAAGAAACTTTTAGCACTGCTCTGCATCTTCATTTTCCAGCGGAAAATGAGGATGCAGACAAATGCTA
>JACRDE010000243.1 GCA_016212935.1 Desulfomonile tiedjei
CCCGCTCCATGACCTGCAATCCCGCGATTGTGGTTCCGCCGGGCGAGGTGATACGGTCCTTGAGTTCGCTGAACGAGCCTCCACTTGCTGCCATGGTTGCAGCTCCCAGGAAAGTCTCAATCGTCAGAGCCCTGGCTGTGGGACGGTCCAGCCCCATGCAGACAGCTCCGTCCGTGAAAGCCTCCATCATTGCGAAAAGATAACCCGGCCCGCTTCCCGAAAGTGCAGTCACCACATTCATCAGCTTCTCGTCAACAGCGACAGCGAAACCGACGGAGGAAAAGAGGTCCAGAATAATATCCAGGTCCTGCTCGTTTGCATCGCCGGCTCTGCAAATAGCAGCGGCTCCTGCCGCGACCATGGCGGGGGCATTAGGCATCACTCTGATCACTTTCGCCTGGGCGCCAACTTTGGACAGAATGAACTTCGTTGAGATACCCGCAGCTATGGACACCAGAATAAGCCCTGCCTTAACATGTGGAGCAATTTCCTCCAAAACAGGGGACATGACCTGGGGTTTCACGGCAACGATCGCTATCTCGGTGGTGGACTCTATGGCCTGGGCAAGGCCTTCCACCGCGACGATCCCAAATTCTTCCTGCAGCGGCCGTATCTTGGCCGGATCGACGTCGTAGACTCGGATGTCAGAGGGCATAGCCTTGCCCGATCCTACAAATCCGCGCACCAGCGCTGCGCCCATATTACCCGCGCCTATCACGCTTATACCCTTCAAATTATCGCTCCTGTGTTCTTGAAAAGAAATACAGATTCGGTCTATATATGTTATAGGCGAAGCCGAAGCGTCGTCGCTGACTGATATAGTAGCACGGAAGAAAGCGACTTCACAGGAAAAATCCGCCTTCCCCTTTCCGGGGGACCACGAGATTTCAGGAGGGATTCACATGAACGACATTTTCACCGTAGATGCTCGGGGACTTTCATGTCCCCAACCGGTCCTGGAAACAAAGAGGGCTTTCGAAGAATCCGATGCTCTCCAGCTCAAGATTCTCGTGGACAATGCGGCTTCAAAGGAAAACGTCAAAAGGTTCGCCACTAATCAGGGCTGCGAGGTGCAGATCCAGGGTTTAGGAGCTGAACAATACGAAATCCTCGTAAGAAGGCCAACAGGCGAACCTCCGGCCGTGGCGATCCAGGAATTGCTACCCTGCCCTTTGCCGGATGCCGCGGAAAGCCGAAAGAACGTCCTTTACATAGGCACAGACAGCATGGGACTCGGCGATGAAGAGCTCGGGCAGAAGCTGATGCGGGGATTCCTCAGGACCTGGATTGACATCACCCCATTGCCCTGGCGGATGATTCTCATCAATTCCGGCGTCAAACTCTCCACGCTGGACGAGGAAGCCGTCGAAGCCATCTCTCTGTTGGAAGAAAGAGGTGTAGAAGTACTATCGTGCGGCACGTGCCTTCAGCATTTCGGTTTAACCGACAAGCTGAGGGTGGGGAGAGTCACAAACATGTTCGAGGTCATAGAGTCTTTCAATTCCGCAAACAAGGTGATCTCACCGGATTGAGACTGATTCGCTGTCGAATTGTGGGCATCCGTTTTGGAGTGCCACCCTGCCAGTATCCCCGGAGCGTCCATCAGCGGGATTAATGCAGGCCAAGAGCAGTTCGGTGCGAATGCGAGTTCGACACAAGGACTCAGAGATTAGTGGGGTTCGGACTTCGCGCGAACGCGGGAATCCAGCCCAATTGCACATCTCGTCCTTGCACAACGTTCTGTTCTGGCGGGTTACCAAGATCGCCGTATAGGACAGCAATAAACTAGGGCCATCTGGACTCCCGCCTGCCCGGGAATGATGAGAGAGCCGGATTTTCGCTGGGCTGGAACTCCACTTCGCCTATATTGCGTCCTTAAACTCCCGATGCAAACTAAAGCTCTATTTCCAGGCCTTCATAGGCAGCCACGGTTTGAAGGAATTTCTCGCGAGCTTTCCTTTCGATCTCCGCCACTATTTCGTCGCTGTTGCCATGGTGGAACAGAACCAGACGGCCCACCTTTGCCGCTGCCGCCAATTCCACTGCAGCTTCCCAGGTGCTGTGCCCCCAGGACTGCCTGGAGATATCATCCAAAAGTCCCAGGTATTGCTCCGGAGTGAACATGCTGTCGTAGATCAGTACGTCTGCGCCGGCAGCCAGCTTGAGCATTTCAGAGTGCATTCCTTCCACATGTTCCGTGTCGCTGGCGTAAACGAGTGTCCTGTTGCAGGCTTCCAATCTGTATCCGAAGCTTCCTCCGGGATGGTTTAGCCTTTCGGTTTGCACCAGAATATCGTCTATCGCTATTTTCTCACCGGCACATAGGTCGTGGAATTTGAGCGTTGCGCTCAATTCATTGAGTCTCACAGGAAAATTCGGATAATCCATTTGCTCGCGCATCAGCCGATAGATGGTGGAATTGAGATCGCTGCCGCCGTAAAGGTGAAACTCCGCGCCGTTCATGAAAGCCGGGGCGAAGAAAGGAAATCCCTGAACGTGATCCCAATGGAGGTGAGAAAAGAAAATGTGACCGCAGATCTTGTCATTCTGATTTGCGGCCCTACGTCGTCTGACAATGTCCTCACCCAATTCGCGAATACCCGTTCCCGCGTCGAAAATTATCAAAGTCTCACCGCATCGCACCTCTACGCACGCGGTATTGCCGCCGTACCTGAGAGTACTGGGCCCGGGACGAGGTAAGCTGCCGTGCACCCCCCAAAACTTTATGAGCATGAGCCTTTCTCACAGTTCCATCCGATGCAAAAGGCGGACGGAATACTCGGCCTGTACATTAAAAGCACATTATTATTACAGATGTATGGCCTTAAAGTCAAGAATTACACAATTGCAGAAGTGCGCCTTCAGTATCATCCAGGCCGCCGGGTCACTGACTATTTCTCCGGTCATTCCTATATCAAGGGGGCTTTCCTGCCCACAGATAGGACAAAGAAACTTCTGCGTACTATCTGTTGACATAATTTGTTTCCCCCGTAATTCAATATCCAATAACTCATGGATGCCGCATTATTCCGCATTGTACGTCTGATTCCAAACGCGTATGTAATAAACGAAGAGGGCTGCCGGGAATGCCTTTCTGCAAGAAGGTGCTTTCAGCGAAAGACCTCCCCTACATCAAGTCGCTCCATTCGTTGAAAACCAGTAACAGCCAAATCTTGTGAGCATTATCAGATCGTCCCAACTGGTGTTCCTGCCAAATCTTTTCGATCTGCTCTTTTCTGAAGAAGCCATGGTTCCGACTCAGCAGGCGATCCTCAGCCCATTGCTTCAGGTCAGTCTTGAACCAGAGCCCAAGGGGAACCTGAAACCCGTACTTTGATCTCCTTAATATGGAATCCGGCACGTACGGTCCAGCAACGTCTCTCAGAATCTTCTTGGTTGCACGCATTCCGATCTTAAACCCGACAGGCATTCTGCAAGCCAGTTCTACGACCCGATAATCAAGCAACGGGCTGCGGACCTCCAGGGCATGGGCCATGCTCATACGGTCCACTTTAGTCAGTATGTCCTCGGCCATGTACGTCTGAATGTCCGTGAAGGTCATTTGAGACACCGGTTCCAGACCGGCCCACTGCCTCGCGATTTCCAGCACAGGGTCCAGGTCGGGCTCATACTCAAGACCGGTCAGCAACAGCACGTCATCCGAAGAGAAGGTCCTGGGGATTACTGCAGAGGGGTTTTCTCGTATTCGTCTGGCAGCTGCCACAAATAGCTTGAGCTTCTTGCTAAAGCTCGTTCCGTAATAGTCCGTGGTGGCAGGAAGGCTTGCTACGAAGGGCTCTATAATACGATTCCTGAGGCCATCGGGTAACAAGTCGTAGATCGTCTGAAAGCGGCGTGCGAGGTACCGTTCATAACCGGCGAACAGTTCGTCTCCGCCGTCCCCTGAAAGAGCCACAGTAACTTTCCTGCGCGTGTGCTCCGAAAGATACCATGTGGGTATCGCGGACGAGTCGCCGAACGGTTCGCCGAAATGCCGGACAATTACGGAGAAGACGTTCCCTATATCGTAATGAACCGGATTCTCGTTGTGCTCTGTCCCGATGGAATCAGCAGCCAGCGACGCCCACTTGGATTCATCGTGCGTAGTCCCGGGAAAAGAGATGCTGAATGTTTTGACTTTTCTAGAGCTGTTCCGGGCCATCAGTGCGGTAACCAGAGTGGAGTCTATTCCGCCGCTTAGAAAAGAGCCTAGCGGAACGTCGGAAATGAGCCTTCTCGTTACAGAATCCCGAAGCAATTCTCCCAGCTGCCTTCGAGCCTCTCCATAATCCATTGAGTCTTCGGGCTCCGGAAGTTGCCAGTACTTCTCGATGCTAAATCCGCTGGAATCGAAAAACGCGACGTGGCCGGGAAGGAGTTTATTAACCCCCTTGAATATGGTGTGCGGGGCAGGAATGAAGTCGTACAGAAGGAATTCCTGTAATGCCTGATTCCACAGTTCTCGCGGCACCATGGCATCCTGGACCAGGGAAAAGAGTTCAGAGGAAAAGGTCAAGCGACCGTTGCGAAGGCAATAATAAAGCGGTTTTTTCCCCAATCGATCACGGGCGAGCGTCAACTGTTTCGTGCGGTCGTCCCACAATGCGAAGCTGAACATACCGTTCAAGTCTCCCGGTGACGCGGCTTGTCGTTCCAGGTACAGTTCCAGGATCACCTCAGTGTCGGAGCGTGTCCTGAAGGTGTGGCCCCGCCTTTGCAAGTCTTCTCGCAATTCCAGGAAATTGTAAATCTCCCCATTGAAGATCAGCCCTACTTTCCCGTCCCCAGAGAGCATAGGCTGATTCGCTGCATCAGAGAGATCCAGTATTGAAAGCCTTCTGTGCCCCAAAGCACAATGATCGAAAGAATAAACTCCTCCTGAATCCGGCCCCCGATGGGCCAGACTGCGGTTCATCGCTTCTACCGTTTCAATTCGGGGCTTCTGAAAGAAATCAACAATTCCACAAATTCCACACATCTGAGCACTCGCCTTCTTCATTTGCCGTTCTCGAAATCAGGATTGGCCCTCCTTTCACTAAATCACTATCAATTGAACACAATGGCAAATCAGTCGTGGGGCTCCGACCTGGAAGCTTCGCTTTTCTCGAACTCTTCGAGTCGCTCCATGAGTAATTCCTTGTCTTCGAATTTGAAGCATATCCTCCCTTCCTCTGAGAGGACTTCCTCAATCGCGGACGTGTCACCTTCCATGGCGTCGAGAACGTCGCTCAGGGCCATTGCGTATACCTCTGTAGCATAGCTTGTGAGTTCGTTCCAAGTCGGGTTTCTGTCTGCAGAATGGGGCAGGAAGAAAGCAAGATTCAATTGACTATTGAGGCATTTTTCCAAAAGTCGCCGCAGGCCTTTAATATCCAGAGGTTTTTTTGACATTTTTGGTCCTTTCTCGAAAGCCCCAGGGGCACAATTCCTCTAGCATAACATCATTCCCAATATTGGTCAGTTACAAATGCAGTCGGAATCGGTTTTGTACGGGTTCGCTAACAAAGAAGGAAGGTCCTCCGCTATTCTTCGTGGATTGAAAACGAACCAGTATCAGACTGCCCACCATGTTCTCACCGACTGAAGGCGGACTCTTTTGCTTTTCTGGGAGCCAGTCAATGCCGCAGCTTCTTCAGAGACATTCGTACTATTATCACCAGTTTTTCTTGACATTTGTGTTTATTTATGAAAGTTGTCTCTCGTCGTTGATGGTAACTTACCGCATCAACGCAACTCTTTGAGTAGGATATGGCAAGGAGCGCCCAAATGATTCAGGTTAGATGCCCGGAATGCGGATACATTCAATCCCTCTCCGAAGAGAGATTCCTGTCCATCTCCGAAGATTTCCTCAATTGCCCTCACTGCAATGCCAAGGTCCAGAAAGAGTGGGGCCAGCAAGAGAGCGATTCAGTGCCTGAGGAGGCCCGCCACAAGATGCACGCTTTTTCTCGCAGAATTCTCAACGGCGGAGGTGTAGCGCGGGAAGTGGTATTTGCCTTGGAATCCCTGGTGCGCCATTACGGCCCCATGGAGGAAAGCAACAAAGCTTTGGGGCTTGGGTACGCAGCCATGGGTGAGAAGAACAAAGCTGAGGGGTTTCTAAAAGCCGCACGGCAGGAATCGCCCAAGGACGAGCAAGTGCTCCGATGTCTGCAGGAGGTGCTCTTCGCCCGCAAAAAATTCGACGAAACTGCAGAGGTGGGCGAAATTCTGGCCAAACTGAATCCTTCCGGACTGAGGGATGAGGATGCCGCCCGACTTGTACTGTCCTACGTGTGGCTCAATGATGGAGACCGAGCAAAAGCTGTTCTGGAATTTCACCCGAATATGGACGCTCGCAAACCGCTCGTGCGAAAGGCTCGTAGAGAGCTTAATCGTCTCAGCGGCACCGGTATTCGTTCGATTCTCACCAAGCAATGGCCTTTTCAAAAGCTGTGGGCTGGGGGAGCAGGAAGGGAGACATTAAAAAGTTTTTCAGAGCGGGCCAAGACGATCGTGACCGGAACCGTAACCGATTCCGCTTCAAATTCGTGCAAGCCCGAAAAACGAGCCGCAGACCTTTCAAAGGAGAATCCGGCCAAGCCTCCGGTGACGCTGGAGTACTGGATTTATTCAAGAGACTGTAAGATCCCGACTTGGGACGACATAAGGGATGGCCTCGTGGACTCTTGCTCGAACCGCTCTGAACGCCAGCGGATTTTCAAGTTTTTGGAATCGGTGATCGAGCTGCATAACTTGACGATCGAATACATACTTCGCAGGGAATCTGAAGAGCTCTTCTACTATCCAGACGACTTGATCCCATGTAATTCCAGACAATTAACAGCGGAAGACCGACAGGTGCTTGCTGAAGCTCAGATGATAGTGCGGCTGAGGCTTAGCTTGCCGGACTCAGTGGGAACCGATCACGTAATCTTCATGGCAAAGTTCGTGGAAACAGTGAGAATCCTGGCAAGCGGTGTGGTTCAGGACGCGATATCTCATGTCCTTTGGGGTACGGAACAATGGAAAAAGCACTCTCACAATCCAGAAGCGAGACTAGTTGATTCAAACGTTCTTCTCGAAATACTTGCAGAAGACGGAAACGTGTGGGTTCATACTCACGGCATGCAGAAGTTCGGCATACCGGACCTTGAAATCGATCAGATACCCGAAAAGTTGGCGGCAAAGGCGCGTGCTCTAACAATAGTCGCTGCAGAGGTCCTCATAGCCTCTGGAAAACAGCAACTTGACTTCCCGCTGGAAATTGTGATTCCAGGAACGGACGTTGTGATGAGCATCGAGTTCCAGCCTCCTGATCCGGAAGCTCACTTCCCCGCGGGCAGTCTCAAGATTCGACCATTCCAGACCGGAGGCGATCCCGCAGAATCCGGCAGCACAAAACAAGCGCTTTCGGCTTTCGTTCTTCCTGCGCGTTCGCATTCCTCTGCGGGCAGGAAAAGCGAATCCCAGGACAAACACGAAACGCCGGACAAAGGTCCTGCTTCGCGACAGAAGCTCATTGAGGCCCACAAGCGGGCTAGGGAGGAACTTCCTCACTTCAAAATGAGTTTTCAGAAGAACCCGGATTCTGGGGAACACGTCCATGCGGTCAAAGTCGGATTTCCGACACAAGGCGGCGGTTACGAATGGATGTGGGTATCGTTGGACGCGTGGCGAGGCCAATCCATAGTCGGGTGCCTCGAAAACACGCCCGTTGTTCGCAAGGACCTCGAGAAAGGCAGCAGAGTACACATTACGGAAGGCGAAATCTTCGATTGGGTGATTGCATCGAGCGGCGACGTTCTCAAGGGCGGTTACACAGAACGAATCGAGAGCAGAGCCGATCAAGTAGGTTGACTTTGAGACTTGGCAGCGTTATCACCCTCAAAGGATGATCGTTCACGCAGCACAAATGGTATACCGACGGCCGTTCAAGCTCACGTTAGGGTTACTCCTTTTTCTTTTGCTTCTCAACTACCTGTTATTGCTTAAATTAGCACTCGCCGGAGAGATAACTTTACAGACCGACCAATCCGTTCCCATGGACACTCAAATCCAGGTTCCTGAAAAAAAGGCGGTTCAGGGCAATCAGGAGTCTACACGCTCAAGTAACCTGCCACCTGACGAAAAGACCGCTCTCTTATTGCGCATGAAACAAGATCAACTCCTGCGATTGGATGCATCCCTGGAAGAGGAAGAACAGATCATGGCTTCTGTGGTCCAGATCATGGATCGCGAATCCGCCGCCCACTGGTTGTCATCTTTCATTTCAGCCAGGCCATTGAATTGCCCTATCAAGCAGCAACGGGTATGGGTTGAAGCCATCATTCAGGCGGCGGAAAAGAACAGACTGCCCGTCTGCAAAGAAATTTTGGCACTCACCGCGGTTCTGGTCTCAGTGGAATCGAGCTTTCAGGTGGATCCGCCGGCAGTGGACCAATCTAAAGGTGAGGACATGAGGGCCATGCTGGACCGGGCCGAGAAGGAATTGTATGAAAAATTCGGTCCGTTGATGTCCATACCGCCGGTTCCTCAATTGTATGCTCTTTACAAGGACAAGTATTATCCGAGACTCGTCACCTGCCACACCGAAGGAGCGGTGGAGGCAGTGGCAAGATCTATCGCCGACGATTTGAAAAAAGACGCCGAACATCTTCCTGCTGTAATAAGAAATGCAATCAACAAAGAAGTAGACAAATTGGCAAATATTGTTCGAACCAAAGGCTCAATGCAGTTGAACTTCCCTAGAGCCAGGCAGGTAATGCAGGAACGAGGCGAGCGATACACGGACCCGGCGCTTACCGAATACATGTACACCATGAACGGCGGTGTGGATGTAGGGGTGGCAGCCCTCAGACCGATGTTCGTCCAGTACGCAGCGAGGCACGCGACCCCGGGCAATTTGTCGTGGCTGTTCTTTGTGGGAATGGATTACAATTACGGGCCGTTTTCCAGCAGAAACATGATGGAACAGGTGAGAATTCGAGACCTTTCAGGTCGAAAAATTGCCATTGACGGAGATTTCTTGCAGTACGACGACAACGGCCTTCCAATTTACAGAGAATCCGATACCCTTGCCGCAGCAACTTCAGTATTTCCAGCCACACCCAAGGCCAATTTCTGGAAGGCGTTCCTTCTGGAAAAGGATCAACACTACGCATATACGGAGGCGCATCAGGCGATTGAGGAGGCTCACAGAGAAAAATTCGGAGAGACTCCGTTCGCGGTCATAGGAGAATTGTGGATGGGAGAGACTGCCCAGGTGAAACATGGCCATGCATGGAAGACCAGAGCATATCTCAATAAACTGGACCGGCTCCTCAATTCTATTCCTTGGGACTGAAAGCGGCAGCGGCCCTGCAAGTCACCGGGCTTACTATCTGAGTTCGGAGGTGCAGTTGACATCGGTTTTGAGTTGACTTTCGGCTGCCATTATGAGAATTTTATTCAAAATTCTCCGTGGAGCGGACATGATGGGAAAATCGCTTGCTGTAGGAATTTGTGTACTAATGGCGGCCTTCCCTCTGAATTGTCTCGCTGCTTCTCCCGAGGTATCCGATTCTTCGTACTGGTCCAAACTTGTCCTCGAGGAGAATTCAATCGTTGCCAGCGTCTTATATATTCCCTATGTAGCCTTCCAGATTCCGGTCAGGCTCATTGACGGAATTATTAATCCCAAGCCTGCCAGCCAGTCCACTATACCACCGCCTGCTCATCGAGGTCACTAGATCGGTCCGGTTTCATCTGCAGCTTGTTGAAAAGAGATAATTGGTGCTTCGAGTACCCCTCTGCCATTCCAAGATAGACACTGAAAACGCCGTGGCTCTTCCCTCTCGATCGACCTGTTTCAGATGACAAATTGTTGATAGTTTTCTTGACGTATTCACCGGCAAATTCTAAAATCAAGTCATATCGGAAGCGTGGCGTCCCCAGTCAGCGTTAACCCTGTAATGGCCTTTTTTCCTCCTTTCTTTCGCTCCTCTCCCAGGAGGCTCTCGCATGGAAAGGCTCAGTAGTCTTTTTAAGCAAGTCGGTTTCCACATCTTTCTCTTCTTTTTGTCCCTGGTTCTTTTCGGATGGCCAGTGGTGCATTTCTCGGACATGAATCGTCTTGAACCGATGTTCTATTATCTGTTTGGAGCCTGGGGCGTGGTGATTTTTCTTCTGTTTCTGGTCAGCAGAAGCGTGTCGGATCAAGCCGGGTCAGAGGAAGACGAGAATGGCAAGAAGTAGGAACTCAGATGCTTGACTCCTTCACTGTGCTCATAGTCTTTTGCATGTACATGGGATTCCTGTTTCTCATTGCTCTGTGGGTTGAACGTTCGTCCACGGTCGATAAAAGCCCCGTGAACAATCCCATCGTTTACTCGCTTTCTCTGGCTGTCTACTGCACCGGCTGGACTTACTACGGCAGTGTTGGTAAGGCAGCGACATCGGGTCTGTTGTTTCTTCCGATTTACCTGGGGCCAACAATAGCAATTGTGCTGTGGTGGACCGTCCTGCGCAAACTGGTCCGCATAAAGACCAGGCATCACATCACCAGCATAGCCGATTTCATCTCCGCCCGGTACAACAAGTCCCAGAGCGTCGCTGCTCTCGTAACGGTAATCGCCCTGGTCGGGACGACACCGTACATAGCGCTACAGTTCAAGGCCATAATTTCCACTTTTTCGATAATCACCACCGCTGAGGACTCACCTTCCTGGATAGGTCAGCACATGGGGCCTATAGTGATGGCCCTCATGTGGGTTTTCACGATAATCCTCGGCATACGGCGTCTGGACCCCACAGAAAGGCATCCCGGAATGGTCATGGCCGTGGCAGCTGAGTGTTTGGTCAAACTCATAGCATTTCTCGCTGCAGGCGTGTTCGTGACCTATTTCATGTTTGACGGGTTCGGCGACATCTTCACCAAGTTGACGGAGAATCAACCCCACGTTCTGGTCAGCGTTTGGACAGGGGACCAGAGTTACTACATAACCTGGACCACGTATCTCATTCTTGCCATGTCAGCGATCATGTTTCTCCCAAGGCAGTTTCATGTCACAGTGGTAGAGAATTTTGATGAAAGACATATAAAAACAGCCATATGGATGTTCCCGCTTTACATGTTACTGATCAATATCTTTGTCTTTCCCATCGCCATGGGCGGATTGCTCAAAGGATACTCGGCTACAGAGGCAGACATCTTTGTTTTGGGGCTGCCGCTCCATGCCGGGCAGACCTGGCTCTCTTTGCTAGTGTTCCTGGGTGGCGCCTCCGCCGCCACCGGGATGATTATGATCAGCTCAGTCACAGTGACTACCATGATCACGAATCATC
>JACRDE010000244.1 GCA_016212935.1 Desulfomonile tiedjei
AGTATCCAGCTCCGCCAGGGTGCAGTTCTCGGCGTTGGGCATGTTCGGTAGACGAGCCATGCCCAAGAAAAAATCACATTCTCGACCGGAACGCGAGAAAAATAAACGAGCAATCGGTCAAAACTTTTGGCAACTGCTATAATCGGATTGACGGCGGACAGGACGAGGATTGCTTCGTTGCTTAGATCCTCGCAATGACAACCTTCCCCTAGCAGTTGAGTGGTTACCATCTTCACTGGAATTTTGTTTTGATCTGCGCTAATGTGCGTGAATCTGCGGCCCGGGTCGCAGCGATGGCGTGTTTCCGCCTTCAACCTTTAATTCTAGCCGAGATTTGAGGTCTTGATGATAGTCGTAGTTGATTACGGAATGGGTAATCTTCGGAGCGTCCAGAAAGGTTTTGAAAAGGTCGGTTCCAACGCGGTCATTTCCAGGGACCCTGAAGAAATTAGAAAAGCCGATCGACTGGTATTGCCGGGAGTAGGCGCTTTTCCGGAATGCATGAGGAATTTGTTGCGGCTGGACCTGGTCGAGCCAATACTTGAGTTCATGCAATCCGGGAGGCCATTTCTTGGTATTTGTCTCGGCCTGCAACTTCTGTTCGATGAATCCGAAGAATTTGGAATTCACGAAGGTTTCAAAGCCGTGCCGGGCACCGTAAAATCCTTCGATAGGAACATGGGGCTCAAGATACCTCATATGGGTTGGAATCAGGTTTGTTTTCGCAAGGAAACCCCGATATTCAAAGGCATACAAGACGGCTCTTTCTTCTATTTCGTTCACTCGTATTATGTGGTGCCGAAGGATGAATCCGATATAGCGGCCGAAACCGATTACGGGATAAGATTTACTTGCGCAATTTCCCGAGGCAATGTTTTCGCTGTTCAGTTCCACCCGGAAAAAAGCCAGGAAAACGGCCTCAGAATTTTGACGAACTTCTCAAATTTGTGAGAGTCCTCGAAAAATCGGCCGGAGAAGCCGGGCAAAATTTCTGCCCGCGCGTTTGGATGCAATTTTAGGCACGGCTTGGCGCAGCTCCAGCGGCATGCGAAGAAGGTGCAATGAAGACTGCCGTACTGGTGATTATAAATCTGGCATTGATCGGAACCGTTGTCGCGATTTTGCGAAAGGCCGATCTTCTAACCTACTATCGAAACGGTAGGTTTTGGCTGACGTGGCTCGCTGTGGCCATCATAACTCTGATGGACGAGCTGACCTCGGTCTTTTACGCTCCGGCCGAGGCCCATCGATTCATAGGCCCGAGTGCGATCTTCTTTATCGCTTTCACGGCCGTGTTTATCCACTACATGACAACCAGACTGGTGGAAATAGCGGAGATACTTGAGTACCACGGAGTCTTCGGAGGCGGAGTATATTCTTTTTCTTACCTTGTTCTGGGGCCTGTGGTTTCGTTTGTGGCTGTGGCCTCCATAATGGTCGATTACATACTTACCGCGTGCATCTCGGCGGTGAGCGCTATTGAAAACGCCACGTCGTTTTTTTCCCTTTCCCACCACTTCAAGATGATGGCTGCCATGGGAATCGTCTGGGCAATAGCCGGTCTAAACATCCTCGGGATAAGAGATAATGCTCGATTCACTTTCTCGATATTCATCCTAGCGGCCCTGGTGTTTGTGAATCTCATAGCCTCGGGTATCCTGGGGCTGGACGAGGCCTCAATCGGCCGTCTGAAATTGGCCATGGTGGACGCGTCCAACCGTATGAGCACCGGTTCGTGGTTCAGCAATTACGGGATCTTTATTGCATCTGTGGCCAGTTGTGTGCTGGCCTACTCCGGAGTTGAATCAGTTCTTCAGACCGCGGGCCTGGTGCGCACATGGCGGGAAATAGGTAAGGCGTACATTTTTCTTGCACTTACCGTGGGAATTGTCACACCGGTGGTGGCTGCGCTGGCTTTGTCCGCTGACATCGATTTCGCGAAGCATGAAGGAGACCTCATAACGCATTACGCCACCATGTTGAACGGTGTCCCTTTTGGAATTGCGGTGGCCGTCCTCGCTAGTCTGACGTTGATCATGGCTGTGAACACCGCGTTCGTGGCTTCGAGTGAATTACTGGAACGTGTGGCTGAACGATACAATTTCCATTGGCTCAGCGTCACTAACAGGAACCAGTCTCTGTATCGCATTCACCTGATGAACGCGGTTTTTTTCTCTTTGATAATCCTGATCACTCAGGGCAGCCAGATGATCCTGGCCGATATGTACGCTCTGGGTCTAATTGCCAGCTTTTGCATAAATATGGCTTCATTGATCATATATCGTTATTTCATGGGCACCAAGGAAATAATACACTTCAACACGAGTCGCCTGGTCACTCTCGTCATTTTTCTGATTTTCGTGAGCTGCTTTTTGTTCCTGGCATGGATGAAGCCCCACGGCACTGAATTGTGGGCCACAATAACAGGAATAGTGCTTGTGGCCGGGCTCCTGGTGGCTAAGAAGCGAGGGCCTGAAATCAAGGAGATCGCACAGAGCGACAGTGACATGGATCTGATTCTCCACTTGGCCGAGTCCCTGGAAGAGGAGGTTCACATATTCTTTCGCAGACCCAGGGAAGAGGCCCTAAAAGTCATCAAACATAGCGAGGCATACGTGACTTTTTATAATCCTCGACAGAAGGCTCCCGTGAGGCTGGCACCGAACCATTTTCGTTTCGCGGCCCAAAGACGCAGCGTATACCAGCACATGGTGGGACTGCTAAAAGTCGTGGAGTATGAATTAAGCCACCGCAAGGTGAACGTTCACTTCGGTTGGCCGCTCTCATCCTGGCTGGACAGGTTCTCAATCGGGGTCATGGTGTTCAATCTTATGCGCCTGCCCAGACAATTTCCCAATTTCAAATTCGAGATTTCCTATCCTGGAAGGCCGTACCAGCCCAGTAAATAGGCCTTGGTGAGTTAGAATGCCACGCATTTTGAATAGCATCACTCGTGCGGCGGAGTCACTGGTCAGCCAAGTGTCTTCTCCCATTCGGACGGCAACCCTGACAGCGCTCCGGCGGCACACCGCCCGTCTTATGCCGATGCGCTTTCAAGTGGGTAATACCATTTCGCTTTTAAACATGTAAAATCGGGAAGGCACTTCTTGTAAGAAGTTCCTCCCCGAACCCCACCTCAAGAACTTTTAGCACTCGCCGGAACCCCCATTTCC
>JACRDE010000245.1 GCA_016212935.1 Desulfomonile tiedjei
CAGGACCCAGCAACCTGTGCGTCTTGCAAATCGCAAGATCCGCCAGTAATCCCGCACGAAGCCGCTTTCCACCCACCAGAATGGTCCTGTTTCCTAAACCACCGGTTCCAATAACCTTTCCGGTGTTTCCGTCTCTCATTAACCAGATCTGTCCTTGTCCACATGGATTTTCCTGGTAATACCACTGGTATTTCTCTTGGCCTGTGCCTCGAATATCTAGATTTTCCACCCACAATGTCTCTGCACTCCGAATTTCTTCGGGTGTTAGCGCTTCTTCTATTTCATATTTCGATTTCATCGTATGAAACAACCCGTTTTGGAGTGTGGTTGATCAGCTCCTCTTCTTTTCAATCCGAAGAGCTAATATTAAAAATCTATTTCTTTGGGGAGGGGAAAATGAGGTTTTTTGATTTATCGACGTTTTAACGCAATTATCTTGCACCGCGTCCCAATATAACGATTTTCAACGTTTTGAACAAGATCAACAAATCAAGTTTAATGGACATGTTCTTTATGTAAAAAAGGTCGTATTGCAATTTCTCCTTGGACTCTTCGATCGTGCCACAATAGGTGAACATGACCTGTGCCCAGCCGGTCAATCCCGGTTTTACGGTGTGTCGAAGAGTATAATACGGGATCATTGTTTGAAGTTTTTCCACGAACTCCGGCCGTTCCGGTCTTGGCCCGACGAGATCCAGATCACCGCGAAGAACGTTTAACAGCTGCGGAAGTTCATCGAGTCTCGTAAGGCGAAGGATCTTCCCCACTCGCGTGATCCGCGGGTCATCTTGGGCGGCCCATTTTGCTCCGCCGTTGGTCTCGGCATCTTCCCGCATGGAACGGAACTTGTAGATTCGGAACAGCCTTCCTTTTTGCCCCACACGGGTCTGCGTGTAAAAGACCGGTCCGTGTGAATCGAGTTTCACCAAACAGGCGACGATAAGTAAAATCGGGAATAGCACCAAGAGCATAAGAATGGCAACTATCGTGCTAATCACACGCCGTGCAAACAGAACAATATCCGGTTTCCTGAACCCTTCATTGAAAATAAAAAAGGAAGGAGCGAGGTTGTCTATCGGTATCCGCCCGGCCAGCTTCTCGAAAAATCCCGGCCACTCTAGGACCTTGCATCCGCTTACCCTGATATCCAGCATCTCCTTGATCGGGTACTCCCCGCGACGTTCCGTGATGGCCACGACAAGTTTTCGGACCTTATGTTTCTCGACAAGTTCTCTTAGCCGGGAGTAATCGCCAATCACGTCCCCAGTTCCACCATCCTGAATATCTTTCTTCGATGAGGCGGAAACAAATCCCACCAATCTGAATCCTAAACGTCCCCTTTCCTTTACCTCCCGTGCGACAAGCCGGGCCACGTCCCCCGTGCCGGCGATAAGGATGTTTTGGTTCGGTGCAAACCTGGAAAGGTAGTAGTCGAAGACCATCCGCCATACGAAAAGAAATATTGCGACGAACAGGATGGTAAGGTAATACATTCTCCCCTCAACGCCGAATCCGGGGAAAACATATGAAACCATCCCGATTCCGATGCAGACGAATCCGACGGCAAAGATCAAAGAGAAGAAGATTTCACCCAGGGATTTTGAAAACTTGAGGTCGTATAGATCCAGTAGGTACATGCACGACTGGCAAAAAAAAGCCACCACCACACCCCTCACCAACGCATCTTCAAACGTTACGGCTCCCGCGTCTCCACTTGTGTTAAGAACAAGGAAACTCGCCAGGACGGAGAGCAGGATGATCCCCCCCTCTACAAAAAAACAAACGGCGCTACGAATGGGGAAAAACCGATTTTCGAGTGTGATCAAACGGGGGGGTCTTCCGAGCCGGCCTTACGGTAATATTTTCCGTAGTACCGTTGATAATATTTTTCTTTTTGGGGTTCCACTCCGTTCAGGACCACGCCGATGACGTTCTTTTCCCCGATCTCTTCGATCGCCTGCTTCAGCATGTTGTATGGGGTGAAACCTGTTCGATACAGAAAAATAAATCCGTCCACCTGGTCTTTTAAACTAAGGGTATCGGCAACCGGAAGGATAGGCGGCGTGTCCATTATTATTAAGTCGAAATGATCCCGGATGTCGGTGAGGAACGATCGGAATTTATCTCCCGCAAGAAGATCCGCCGGCGAGGCTACCCTTGTGCCTGCGGCGATGACATATAACCCCGGAATATAGGAATTGCGCAGTATGTCTTTCAATCCCACGGTTCCGGAAAGAAATTCGCTGAGCCCCGGCATGGATGGGATATTCAGCCCACGTGCAAGGTCGGCCTTCCGCAGGTCTACGTCAATCAGGAGTACTTTTTTCCTTCCGGACGAGGCAAGGTTCATCGCAAGGTTTGCGCACGACAGCGTCTTTCCCTCTCCAGCGATCGCGCTGGTAACCGCGACCACCTTGAACTTGAGCATGTCGGCCCTGTATTCGAATTTGGCCTTGAAGGCCTTGAACTGTTCGGAGAAGAAGTGGTCTTCTTCTCCCCTTTTTAATATCGTACTGACTCCCATATCTTCTTTTTTGCTTTTTTTAAAAAGGAGAGAGAGCTTCATCTCTTACCCCGTCAAAAGGACAGGATCGTCCGGATTTTATCGCTGTACATCAGGAGGAAAACGGAAACCGCGGTGGTAAATGAAACGATCCCTCCGAATACGGCCGCTTTCCGAATAGCAAGTCTGCGGGTGTATTCCTGGTCTTGAAGAACGGGAATGCTGGCAAGGATGGGAAGTTCGAAGAAATGCCTGAATTCCGTCGCCTCGCGCAGCGTCGGGTCCAGCATCTCCAGCCCGATCGCCCCGCCAAACCCTAACATCAACGCCGCGATTGCGGCTAGAGCAAAGACCTTTTTACGGTCCGGCTTGAACGGCTCTTCCGGGATATTGGCAGGGTCTAAGATCTGGAACTGCTCTCCTTTCTGGCGTTTTTCCAGGTTCTGCGAAACGTCCGCATCCAATTTCTTCCTGAGAAGCTCGTCGTAGGAACGTTTAATGTTGTCGTAATCCCGAGTCAAAGCGATCATCTCCTGTTCACGCCGAGGGGATTGCTCCACCTTGGCCTGAACGGCAGCAATTCCTTTCTTGATCTCCTCCCTTTCCTTCTTCATGGAGGAGATCTCCTGATCTGAAAGCGCGATCTGAGCTCGCAACCTTCGATTTTCCAGAATCTCTGAAGAAACCTGATGGCTCGCCGGAGGCGGCGGCGATACTTTCCTTTTATTGGCGTTGTCCTGGGATGAACTGGATTTCCGGATCTCGCTGATCCTTGTCTCCAATTGTTCCACTTCCCGCTTCGTGCGCTGGGTTTCCGGGTACTTATCTGTATATTTCGCAGAAAGTTCCGCAAGACGAGCCTTTTTGCCCGCAAGTTCCGCTAGCGACCCTTGAGCGGGATCCACCATGATAACCTGTTCTCCTCTACCTTCCTCAACGGTCACGACCATCTGTAAGGACCGCTCCAGGGAAGATGCCTGGGCTTCGAGAAATACTTTCCGATCCTCGGCGGAACGTATGGAATCCGTAATCACGCGAAACCTGTCCTGAAGACCGCGGAGCATGTTCAGGTTGGCTTCCATCTGCTGTGGAAGCTCCCCCATGAAGCGCATTTTGTACTGCTTGACTCTCTCCTCCTGCACTTCGAGTTTTTTCTTCGTCTCCTGCATCTGGGAATCGAGGAAATCCGAAGTGCCCACCGCCTGCTGCTCGCGGACTTTGAGATTTTCATCAATGAAGAACGATGCCAATCTGGACGCGGTAAGCATGGCCATTTGGCGATTCTCGTGAATGAAGGAAAGGGTGAAGGCATCGGTTCCACGAACTTGAATATCTATCCTCTTGCGCATGTCCTCCACGACTTCTTCCACGGGTTTCTTCTTACGCTCCTCCTTGAACAACCCCAGTTCATCCATCACAGTGTTAAGCCGTGTGCGGCTCATCACTTGCTGGCGAATCGTGGACAGCCGTTCCTCTATCCGAATGCTGACAGTGGACCGTACGTATCCTTCCGGAACTCTCTGGGGAATAACCAAGATGGTAGTGCTCGACTTGAATTGTTCCGGGGCGACAACACAATATACGCTTGCACTGAATAAGATAAAGAGAATGGAAAAGACGATTAGCCATTTCCTGCGCATAAAAATGGCGGCATATTCCTGTGGTTGCATGTTCGACCGAAACGGCATCGGATCCTCTTAGAAAATGGGATAAGTATTGCTTAGCGTAAGCCCAAGAATTACGGAATTTCGCTTGAGATCATCCGTTGTGCTGCTATGCGACCACTGGCGGAACATGTTTCCCGAAAGGCGGAATTTGGCCCATTCCGCGGCCTCGTAACCGATTCCGGCGATCCCTTCCGCTGTTGCGAAGTCTTCCACTAGAGCGACATCGGTGGAACGGTTTATCTGCCATGTACCGGTAAGGTCCCACGTCCACTTTGGAGCAAACCGGTCTGCGACCGTGAAAAGAATGCTGCTCCGTTTCGTCGTTACCCCCAGGCTTCCGGCGCCGCTCAATTCATGTGACCCGAGCAGCATTGCCCGGAAATCCCTCAATGCATACGAGATGGATAGTCGACCCGTCGGCGACCACACTTCGTTTTTTTCGTCCCCCAATCCGGTAGATTCCCGATCCAGCGAAGCGCCAGCGCGTGCATCGATCGTTAATCGATCCGTCATATTGTAAGTCACCAACAATCCGCCTGTGTAAATTCGGGAGTTTGGCCTGCCATCATAAGAGTTATAAACGGTGTCGATATAGACGCCCGCGAGACGCCTTGGGTCGATTCGGTAGAGAACGGATGCGTTCAGAGTGGTCGCCCTCGAATCGATCAAGCCAGCAGGCTTCTCGATGAATTCCCTCTTGAATACTCCACCGCCGATCCCAAGATCCACGTTCGGCGTAAGCAGATACGTCATCTGCAAGGAACCAGAGGTTTCCCTCACTTCAGTCCTAGCGGTAACAAGGGATTCCGACACGGGGCCGACAGGCACCGGAGTCTGCGTCAGGGCATTCCGCCGCAGCGCATCCTGGGTCTCCAATAACCTGGCGGACGGTCTAATCGAAAATTCCGGAGTGATCCTCACTGGCTGAGTGGTTGTCAGAATGAAATCTTTGGCCGCCGAATCTCTGTCCAATTCGCTATGATCTGAGTACCGCTCTGCGTCGAAACCGCCCCCCAGACTGAACGTCGTATTGAACGCATCAATGGAAAGCGTAAGCCGAGGGCTGACGCGAAATACGAAATCGCCCTTCTCGTCGCCTGAAGTATTGAAAACATTTGAGTCCCATCTTTCTTCGAAGCCAAGCGACGGAACGGCGCGAAGGTTGGCCGATTCCGCTGGAGCAATTGCGAAACATACGGCAATCGCTGCCAC
>JACRDE010000241.1 GCA_016212935.1 Desulfomonile tiedjei
GAGAGGAGTGGGAGGCCTTGTGGGACAGAATCGTGAAGGATTCGTACCACAGCGAACGCACGGGCCGAGACACCCGAAGATCCAAGAATGAAGCTTCTCGGGGATTTCCATACTTGTGGCGCTGGGATTCCACGGCAGGCCAGGTCACCATAATACCGCCACTCCTCCAAGATCTGGGATACTTCGAATGCGATACGGGCATCCGCTTCGATGGATGGGACAGGTGGGTGCATCCGGATGATCTGGATTCCGTAACCCGAGCGTTTGATACTCGAATGTCAGGAAGAAGTGATCTCTACCGTGCTACTCATCGTCTGCGCATGGCGTCCGGGACGTGGTATCCCGTAACGGCTCATGAGATACAATCAAGAACGGGAGTCGCGGGCAAGCCTTCGTGGATAATGGGAGTTTTCGAACCCCAGGACGGCAAGACCCCCGTCGAATGGTTGCAGGGCCAGAAGGACATGATGTTCGACGGCCAAGACAATACCAACCAGGGATTCGGTTTCTTGAATGACCTGCGCTGCCTTCTGGATCTCGTGCAGTCCACAAACTTATATCATGTGTTTATTATGGACACGCACCTTCGATACAGCTGGATGAATGACCTCATGCAGTTTCAACTTGATTGTCCGCTGTCGCGTTCCTTGGGCAGAACCGACCCAGACGTCTTTGGCGAGAGATCTGACAGGCGCTTACAAGAGGCTTGTCGAAATGTTCTAAACGGTCGCGCCGCACGAACGGTGTTTACTTGGCCAACCGGAAACGAGTTGAATGCTTTCGAAGGCTTATTCCTTGCGCTGAGGGATCGCTCAGGAAATCCGCTCTGCGTCTATGGCATTTCCACAATGTTTGCGAACATTACTGACATGTCGGTCCTTGACCTGGACGAGAACGCGTCAGCTAAGTCCAGATCTATGCGAGAAACCTTGGCCATAGCCGAAACCGCCGCCGGATCAGACTCCCCGATTTTACTTCTGGGCGAGACGGGGAGTGGCAAAGACTGGCTTGCAAAACACATCCACAAGCATTCAAGTCGTGCCACGGGACCGTTCAAAACGGTCAACTGTGCGAACTTTCCCTCGGAACTGTTTGAAACGGAACTATTCGGCTACGAGCCGGGAGGTCACAGCCGCGCCACAAATCTCAAGCTAGGGTTGATCGAAGTAGCGACAGGTGGGACACTTGTGCTGGACGAAATAGGTGATCTCCCAATAACTCACCAGGCAAAGTTTCTGACTTTTCTTGATTCAAGGAAGTTCACCCGGATCGGGGGAACAGAGGAAATTGATACTGATGTTCGGATCATTGCCGCCACGAACAAGGATTTGAAAGATGAAATCTCCCAAGGCAGCTTCCGATCTGATCTCTACTATCGATTGAGCGTCTTCGTCATAAAGATGCCTCCGCTGCGGGAGCGACTGAATGATCTGCCTGGTCTGGTCGCGATAATCTTGTCCAGCTTAGCAGAAGAGCAGAGGCTTTCAGAGCCGCCCCACGTCGATACTTCTGTTCTGGAGATCCTTTCAGAATATAGCTGGCCAGGGAATGTCCGTGAACTGCGTAACGTCTTGGAAAGAGCGCTGATCTTATCAAAAGGCAATCCTATCACTCCTGATTTGATCGTTCTTGACCCTCAGGATGAAATCGCACACGACCATATAGGTGTTCAAGTACCAAACGGAGTGCGTAAAGAGTCAACGACGTCTGATCATGGGGATGAGCTTCGTAACGCGAGATCTCGCTTCCATGGTCTTTCACGCGAGCATATGCTTCACCACGTAAAGGCGATATTCGTGGACGTGTGTGGGCGTGAGTCGGGCTCCGTCACGTACATCGCGAGCATTTTAGGGACTTCCGATGAGAAGGTGCGACAGCTGCTGAATGAGACACGGGCCGGGGAAGCCAAGAGGGGCAGACCGCGAAAGAGCGCCCCGGAGGAGATCATTTCAAAAATTCAGGCTTATCTCGTGGACAGGATCTGACCACAGCGCGCTGGGCTCCAAACAGGCCATTTCAGCAGAAGAGCCTTCTCAAGCATTTATTGGCATTTATTGGCCTTTTCTTGGGATTTCTTGGGATTTTTGGGCAGTATTTCCATTCAACACGTACCGTCAACTTCTTTTCTACAATCAACCACAACATACCGAAAATAATAACCAAAAAGTGCTGCAACCCCCGTCGATTCGGAATGGCACGCGCCTTGCTTTGTATTTGGCAAATGAAGAGAAAGCCCGAAACGGAGGAGCGAATATGGCCGGCTCTCCTCAGGCCAAAGAAGGAGGCTTCTGCTACCGCCCATTGGGCGTTCATAAATATACATGAAGAGGCAAGGGTTCCCAATAGGAATTGATCGTCATTTCCGCGAAAGTGGCCGTGTTACGAATCACGTTGGGAAGGCAACCTGCAGTTTCCGTGAACTGGAAGGCTTGGTTCGACCCACCACCTAATTGATACCCCGTGTCTCGCCGGTTCCGGCTTTCAAGCGCCGGGCTGGGCCTTCCACCCTTTCATTCGGGCCACAACCGGTCTGCTCCGTGGGCAGATCCTCAGAAGGCACCTGCTAAAGGAGTGTGCTCCCTGTTCGGGTTTGAGGTCCATTGAAGGCAAGCACCGATGGGAATTTGCGGCATTTCTTTGGCTGCCGGACGGCGTTCAAGGAATGAACAGGATAGGTGTTTGCTAGTCGCTATTTGGTTTAATCCGGCTATTACAAGCAATTAAGAGGTCATTATGAAAAATGCTCTGAATGGAATCAATCCAAAATACGCTGAAATTGACGATCAATCATCCGATCACGAGCGCTGGGAAGGGCTGCAGAGGGCAGGATACAGGAAGATTTCACATCGTGAATTGGCGAATAGAATCCCTGGCATGAGGGCCTTTCCAAAAAAGCTACACCGCACAAGCTGCCACCATTTTCCGCGCAGAAAATAGTCAATCAGTCCAACAATCGGCAATGCAATGGCGGTAATAATTCCGCCCGAATCTCAAGAAAAAGGGAGGCATCATGATTTCTCCGCCTGAACGCACCAACAAACCGGAACCCATCGACTTTGCAAACATCACCCTGAAAGAGCTAAAAGCTCGCTTGGGCAAGGGGATTATCATTCACATGCGCGATCGGTTTGGAAATACGTACCTACACGATGCCGTCGCATGCGACGCAAAACCTTCTGTCATCGAGTTCCTTCTCGACAGAGGGATCGACATAGATGACACCAATGCCAGGGGAGAGACTGCACTCATCAATACCGCTTGGAACGGTCAATATGCGCTTGCAAAACTCCTCTTGGAAAGAGGCGCGGACCCCAATATACGGGATCGAAGCGGATTCACCGCCCTGAAGGTCGCTTCAGGCCGGTACGAAGACATTGTGGAAGAGCTTCTGGCTCACGGAGCCAAGCGCCGCCTACGCAGAGCTGTGGCATGAGGAGGAGACTGCCCTGAATAAAGTGACGCAAACCGCAACCCCACGCACACAAAAGTCGGAAACCCAGTGCACGTGTCGCCCTATGCAACGGGGGCCTCCGATAATCTCAATGCCGTAAGTACGAAAGCCCGCCCAGTGAACGTTTGGCAGCGACTCAGGGCAGGCTTTCTGAAAGATGGTTAAACGTCAACGATGAGGCCGCAGACGCTCATAAAGAGGTACCAACTATAGAAGGAGCAGGAATGGAAACACAGGGTAAGCACATACACGAAAACTCGCAGGATTTGAGGTTCGTTCAGGAAGAGAACTCGGGCATAAATTCTGGCCAACAGGATGGGCGTTCCTTACATGACGAGAAGGCGGGGCATCTCAGAAGCGCCCTTGCAGAAGCCATTTCTAGGGGCCAGCGCGAAATCGGTCAGTATTTACTTGAAACCGTGTTCAAAGGGGACGTGGAGGCCGTGCGTGCAAAGAGACCTCGATCCACCGAGTCCAGCACTTCCTTACCGTCGCGACTAAGACCCCAGAGGAACAAAGTCCCGGCCCGCAGCCCCCTGCGGGGTCCCAGACGGTAAGAAAAAGGGGGAAGCCCACACGTTCCGAGTCGCCAAACACAGGCGTGTGGGCTCGTCCGAGCACAAGACCCGATTCACCAAGCTCACGGGGAACCCGATGAAGCCTCGGCACGGATGAGTTCATTTTATCAGTTCTTTGCACAAAAACCACGACAAAGAACTGCCGGACTTCTCCCTGCATAGGACTTCCTCGGCTAACCCGTAAGCGATCAGTTCAAGGATTTCCGCGGCACTTTTCAGTGCCCGGTTGGTCGGTGCACACCACTATGGGTGCGAACCCTGCGGTATGTCCACCGACAATTTTCAACAACCTGAGCGAAAGGATGAAGTCATGAGAGAACGTCACATTGCAGGAATACTGAACGGATGTGAACAGCTTATGGAGGCAGCACAAAAGGGGGCGATTGCCCAAGTGGACAGATTACTGTCCCGCGGCGTTTCCCTGGATTGCAGGGACGACAATAGGAGGACCTTCACCATTTTAGCTGCCGAAAACGGAAACGCCGGATTGCTGGGAGTGGCGATACGCCATAATGCCGATTTGAACGTTGCGGACAACGATGGCGAAACAGCCCTCATGAAGGCGGTATACGGCCGCCATCGCGATGTAGCTGAGTTACTGATATCAAACGGAGCGGATAGGGACCTCCGCAACAACGAGGGGATGACGGCGTTGGAAATAGCGCAGGAGATGGAATACGACGATATGGTCGATCTTTTCTCAAGCCAGTTCGCCGGGCCACCGATCCCTGTCGAAGAGAAGATATCGATGGACCCGGATGATGACGGCCCTACTACCGATGGCCCGGCCGGGGCTGTGGGGTCAGCGATTGCGGCTGCCGTAGCGGCTTCTCCTGAGCCTCGGTCGTATGTCCAGAAGCTTGATTTGGAGTCAATCCCCGAAGTGGCAGACTCTCCATTCTTCAAACGGCAGCCCGAGCCTGAAGCCGCCCAAGAACAACAGGTAAACGAGACAGAGACTGAGCAAAACGATTCCATTGTCCCGACCGGGGAATCCGCTGCCGGTGCTCCCAAACCGAAGCCCACTGTGAGCCAGATGGTCGCGACGGTAAAGACCTTTCTTGTCACCTACGTGATCATGGGACTTGAGGCAATCGGAGACTACCTTCTGGAGAACGTTTTTGATGGCAATTACAAAAAGGCGCTCTCAAAAGACCCATATAAGGGAACCTCACTGAGCGACATAGCCGATCATAAGGATATGCCCTTGAGTCGACAAAGGCTCGGGGAATGCGTCCGGGTGGCCGCCGAGACCCAAGAACTCAAGTCATTCGGGTTAGAGTCGGACTTTCTCACCTATTACCACAAGCTTGAAATTTCCAGGGTGAAAAGCCCGGAAGAACGGCTGAAACTCGCCCAGGAAGCAAACGGCAAGGCGTTGACGGTACGGGAAGTGCGGGATCGCGTAAGAAAACTTACGGGGAAAGCCGTCTCTGCAGACAAACGTATGGCCCAGGCAGTCATCAAGCAGCTTGGCGTATTCTCTCAAATGACCGTGGATGAGGAGACCCGAGAATTCCTGAAGGACAAAGATAGGCTGAAAGAGGCGTTGACCACCGGTGAGACTGCGAAATTACTCGATCATAGCGAAAAATTCCGTGAGGCCGTCGGGGAATCGGAGGAAATCCTGCATCGGCTGGAAAAGACTCTGGTTGAGATCGTGGTAGAGCGCCGCCAGGAGGACGAAACCGACTCCGAATAACCTCGTCTTGAAATTATTCAGGTTTTTGTTCACTTGCCGGGTTTGTTTGTCCGGCAAGTTCGCTCGAAAAGAACGAAGGCGGCTTCATGGAATTCCGGACATCTCCCTTGGAAGTGCATTTTGTGCAACTTGTCGCCGCCTTCATATCAACAACACCAAATGAATACAGGAGTATAGACATGTCCATACTGTTTGAGGATAGAATTACGCCTGCAGGAAAGCAGGCAATACAGTACGTGATTGATTTTATCGCTGTGAAATTGAAAGAGGCAATTGAGGCCCATGGTGAGGACTCGCCCGAGGCTGCTCAATTGCTCCTGGCATTCATCTCAATCGACCAGATTGCCGAACCCCGTGAAGATGCCCACGCCGGTATTGAGCGCTATCTCGCCATGAGCGAGAAAATTTACGGCCCCGATTCCGTGGAAACCGCCAACGGTTTTTTGATACTGGGATGGAGCCATCTGGGCCTGGAACGAAAGGAAGAAGGAAGAGTGACTATGGGCCGTGCGCTCAGTCTTCCCGAAGGCAAACGTGCTTTTCCCCCTATAGAGCCGATGCTGGAGGTCCTTTGTGAGATCTTGGACAAGTTCCAGAACGACCCCAAGCCTGAACACACCGGACTTCCCTTGGTGCTCGGCGTGCTTACGCTTAGTTGGCTCGTAACATATTGCTCAAGACAGTCCCCTCCATTTCCTGTTTTCACGGAACGTTTGCGACCGGTATTGGAATCGCGAGGCTTCGCAGGTGACACCTGGGAATGGCTCATGCGTAGATGCAACCGAGCAGACAACCATCTCGTAGGACTGATAAGCATTCTCATTGAGGAGGGAATGGTTCCCCCTGAAGACTCCAGCAAGGAGTTCCCGCTTACAGTGGCTGAGGGAGAACTTTCCTTAAGAGTCGAACGGCTGTTGGCGGAGGGTCGTCGCAGTTTGAGCACTACAGGTGAACTTAGCACCGCCATCTTAGTCTTTCCAGATCCTTCAAAAGGGAGGCCGGTCATTTCCGTTAGCATACCAAATTCAGAAACAGAAAGACCGCTTTTACACGATAAGCTCCTAAGAGCTGCACTCTTGGATAGGGCCAGGAAAAACATGACAAGATTTGGCGCAAACTCCGTCATGGTGCTCGACTGGGTAGAGGTGCACCTGCCTGGTAGCACGGACGAAGACATCACCAAGGCGCTCCTGGTGTTGGCTCGGGATGCAAAGAGCTGCCTGGAAGGGATACAGCTAGTACGGCAGGTCGATGAGAAATACGTCTTTGACGAACCCATTGTGAGGGTTGCCGAAGACGGTTGGTTCTACCAATTCACCTCTTCCGTTAAGCCCGCGAGGAAATCTCCACGGAGGAAAGAGGAGAAGCCCAAGACAAGGGCCAGGACGAGGAAATAGGAATTGTGCGTCCACACCTCGCAATGGGCGTTCATTCTCGGCTTTTTCGGGAACACCTATGCCTCGAATGCGAGATTATGCCCCAATTCGGCAGGGAGCGACTGCTCCCTGCAGCCACGCTCACCGAAAGGAGTAAACATATGACGAAAACATTCCTGAGCAAGAGGAGTTCAGCCGGAGTGGCACTGATGACGGACGCCATAGATCACGCCCGAAAGGGCCTGAAACATGCTGAAAAACAGCACGGCCAGGCACCCAAAGAAGTCGCCGAGCCCGTCTTGATTCTTGGGTTCCTGTACTACCTCATAGGGGACTACGGGAAGGCCGAGCCCTTGCTGCTGCGGTACGTGGCCATGGCCAAAGAGCACTTTGGTCAGAATACGAGGGAGACCCTTGAAGGCCTGGGCCTGCTGTTCCAGATCTACGTGGACCTCAACCGCATGGCTGACATCGTTCCGGTCGCGAATGAAGCCAACGCAGTTTCCAAGGCGCTGCATTCCTGGCCTCATCCTCCCTTGGTGGAAGCACTCTTGTTCAGGGCGGAAGCTGTACAAAATGATAACAAAGCCGGCAGCGCTCAACGACCATTTGCCTTTGCTTTCATGAGCCTTTGCTGGTCCATATTCGGCTCATTTGACAGGAACCCTGACAGTGCTCCTGTACTGGATCACCTCCGGCGCTTCTTGAAATCGTACGGCATTGGTGAGGAAGAGTGGGAATGGATCGTAAGACATGCACGTCTGAACAGGAATGACTTCGTAGGCTTGTTGAGCATCCTTCTTCATCACACTGGGCTCGCGCCAGTCCGGCTGGAGCCGGTGTTGCGGCGAAATCCCCGCATCATCGAAGTGCGGTAAGACCACAGGTGCCCCGGCCCCGGCGGTACGGGGCACTCATCAAGGCTATCGAAAGATCCGTCGGACGGATAATAGGGCGCGGAAGGTGAATAATGTCCACGGCGTCACAGCAAAAAGAATATGCCGTTGATGAAAGATTGCCTGCGCTTTGGCAAGCCTCTGATGTGGCTCAAATCCTGGGCATAAGCGTGAAGACCGTCCACAGGCTCGTCCGGGAAGGGAAGCTCGCGTGCGTCCAAGTGACGACGCGGGAACGTCGTTTCACGTACCAGCAGGTGGAAGACTATATCCGCTCACAAAGCACGGCAATACGCGTTGACAAGACAGACCTCAGGCCGGTACAATCGCCTCCCAAGAAAGGAGGTGACCGTCGAGGACGAGGCGAAAGGACTGGGGTATCGAAGGCGTGTCAACTCGATCAGTTGAGAGAGGAGATGCGTCAATGGTGACCAAGCGTGGAGAAAAATTCCACATAAAATTCTATGCCTACGGTCAGGAGGTGGGATTGTCCACTCCCGCCAAGACCAAAAGAGAGGCAAGGGACATCGAAGAGGCCATAAAACGAGCGTGTCGGATAGGAGACGCTTCCTGGCTCGACCCCGCATCCAGGGAGGTATGCAGCCGCCTATTTAAGAATCGGGGGTGGGCATTATTGCCGGGGCTCTCAGATTTGCCTGATAGGCCTCAAGAAGAGCTGACCTTGTGGAAAGCCGTCGAGGCGTGCCTGAAACACCCTGAGGTTCGAAACAGCGCAAACCGGGAAAGGCACGAACAGTCGTTTCTTCACGTCATCCGCTATTTCGGCAAGGATTTTCGAATTCAGGATCTTTGGATACCTGAAATCAAGGAGTACCTTGCGTTGCGGGTGTCAGAAGGCGCAGCGGCCAGTACGATTTCCAAGGAACGATCCGCTCTGGGGCTCATGTTCAAATGCCTCATAGAGTATCAGATGGTGGACAGGAACCCTGTGCGCGAGGTCAAAGGACCGTCTGACCCGGCAAGACGTGAGGTGTACATAAGTTGGAATGATTTTCAGAGCATTTCGGCTTTGCTGCCGCCGTGGGTCAGGCCGATCACTTGGACGCTCTATTTCACTGGCATGAGACGCGGTGAGGTCACGAATCTGACCTGGGACAATATCGACCTGACGGCGCGCGTGATCCGACTCAGTGAGGACCAGACCAAGGAACGCAAGAGAAAGAGGGTGCCAATCAGCCGTAATCTCATTCCGATCCTTCTCGAAGCGGGACACGTGCGGTTAATATCGAAGAAGGTTTTCCACATTCAAGGCCGAGAACCCTCTGAGGATTCGTTGAGAAAGCCATGGGTCGCAGCAGTGAAGGCAGCAGGCCTGAATCCTCTCCCGACCATTCATGACATCCGTCACGTCTGGAAAACCAACGCCA
>JACRDE010000240.1 GCA_016212935.1 Desulfomonile tiedjei
AACTTCACCTCATACCATTTCGCCGTTAAATATGTAAAATCGGGGAGGCACTTCTTGTAAGAAGTTCCTCCCCGAACCCCACCTCAAGAACTTTTAGCACTCGCCGGAACCCCAAATTTCCTTTCAGGCAATGGGGGTTCCGGCACATGATAGAAGTTTCTGGAAGGGGGTTTGGGGGGAAACTCTTTACTAAAGAGGGTCTCCCCAATCTTACTTCTTAGAAAGTGCATAAGTTTCAGAATCCAAGGGTTCGATTCGCTCGCCCGCTATCATCAGCCCAGTTGCGCTCACGAACCGCGCATACCTGAAACCGACTCTGCGTGCTACGTAGACATTTTCTCGAAACGCTTTGCTAGTCTTTCTCAGGGTTGTAAGTGGGAGCGGTCTTAGGAGCTTTTCCCTTCAAATGTGTGTGGTAGTACGCGTACGTGAGAGGTTCGCCGTTCTTCAGGATATCTCCGGTTATCACGTCTCCCACAAAAAGGGTGTGTGTTCCAACGTCCACCTCATCGATGACCCTTGCTTCGAGCACGCTCAAAGAGTTCTCAATAACCAACGGTGCTCCGGTTTCCCCTGTGAAAAAGTTCACTTGCGATAGCTTGTCGACGTCTCGACCCGACTTGAAGCCGAAAAGCCCTATGAAAGTCATGGGCGTGGATGTGTCCAGCACAGAGGCTCCGAATACTTTGCTTCCTGATATGAGATCGTGCGTGAGATTGTTCTTGTTTATTATGACAGCAACTCGGGGAGGTTCGGAAGTTACCTGCAGCACTGTGTTGACGATCTGGCCGTTTAGGCGACCATCGAGATGTGACGTTACTATGTACAGTCCATAACTCAATTGGGTGAAAACCTTCCTGTTAAGTCCGGAAATCATGTATAGCCCTCCTTTGAGGCCCTGGAATACGGATAGCCCAGGAATGCCCCAGATGCTGATTTTGACTGAGATCCGTCCGAAAATCGTGTGTACCGATCCTTAGCTCAGAGCAATAGCTTTCTCAGGACACATTTCCTGGCAGCAAAAGCAAGTGATGCATTTGTCCGTGTCCACCCGAGGGAGATTATCTTCCATAGACAAAGCCGACACCGGACACTGATCCACGCAGGTGCCGCATGCAGTACACAGCTCGGGGTCGGCCGTGGGACGGACAATGGTTCTACTGTAGATTATCTCCTGTATTGCAGGGTTATTGATAATTGCCTCGCCGCCGAGTGGAGGAAGCTTGTAGTTGGCCAGAGGCTTCAACTCACCGACCACTTCTATTGCATTCAGGTCGTAGTCTCCCAAGCCCAGTTGTTTGGCCTTTTGGAGAAATCGCAGGCGTGCCGGGTCGCATCCCATCAGAGTCGCAATCACTGCATCCAGGGCCACAGCGTTGTCCGAGGCCAGGATCAGTCCGACGTTTCTCAGGTCCGGAGAAGCCGGTCCATTGCCCTCCATGCCGACCACCGCATCCACCACGAAGAGGTCAGGAACGCGAAGTCTAAACACGTCCACCACCATTTCATGGAAACGCTTCGGGCTGCCCGCGGCTTTGTGCAGCATCGCCTTTTGGGCCCCTGGCAAGAATCCATAGCTGTTCTTGATCGCTCCAGTGATAACGGTCAATCCATGGGTCTTGAATTTCGGGAGGCTGATTATGACGTCCGCATCCAATACTGCCCTGGAGATGCTTACCGTGGGCATGAAATCCGGGTTGAAATCGACCTTCCTGGCCTCGTTCCCGATGTTTTGGTAGTAGCGCCCTGCTGCTTCCATCAGGCCGGACTTCTCGAAGCTTTCCTCGTTATCCCCGTAATTGAACAGTCCTGGGTTGTCTCCGACAACGATGGACGCCGGATTAAGGATTTCCACCTTTTCCACCACGGAGCGAAGGACCGACGGATGGGTACATATGCCTTCATTCGCGTCTGAAGCCCTCAGCACATTTGGTTTTATCAAGACTCTTTTTCCACTCAATTCCATGGGGAACAAAGCAAAAGCCCTGTCCACTGCCGCTCGGACACTCTCATAGGTGCCAGGATGGATCATCACTTTAGACATCTTTTACCCCTCGGCCTTCGAGATTACAGCAATTCGTTTGAAATGCGGTTCAACAGACGTTGAGCAGCACAGACTCGCCCCGACAGATCTCTAACCTGTCTTTGAGAATACTTCGCGTTAGTCCGCGCAGTCAACACAGGTTGAGCGTGACACATCTGCATTATCGAGACACTGGCAACACATGCGGGAAAACGTGGAACCCTCCCGGATGTGATAGACTACTTGTACGAGGCATTGGCGACTTAAGGCAATTGCCAAAATACTTGTCGGATTTGGGAGACTGATACCGTCAACGTCGGCTTGATCCGGGGTCCGGACGCTGGATTGCTGTCGCAGCAATGACGGAAGAACGCCCTTCCTGTTGAGCCTTTCGGAATCTCCATCTCGGAGGGGAGAATTGACATTGTCTTTGCCACCACCATATAGACGGTAAAGGGCCTTACGATGATCTTGAAATTGATACCTTCAATAATAACTTTACTGCTCTTGGCTGCGCATTTTCTCAGAGGAGGGAATTTGACAGTGGCACTTCTGTGCGTAATCGCTCCTTTGCTGTTGCTCGTCAGAAGAAGGTGGAGCCTGATAGCAATTCAGTTGGCAGCGTACGTCGGTGCGGCCATCTGGTTGAACACCCTCGTAGATCTGGTTCAGGCGCGGATGATCATGCACAGGCCTTGGGGAACGGCTGTGATCATTCTAGCCTCGGCGTCTCTATTTTCCATTTTTTCCGGGTGGCTGATGAACTCACCCGCTCTAAAATCAAGATATCGTTCTAGACCGGCACCTCAGGAAAAAACCTCTTCATGAACCCCATCATTTGCATTGGTCAGTTCCAATGGCTCTCTTGATAGGTTTGATCATTACAAGAATTATCAGCCCGGCCGCTAATGCGATTGCAGCCATTATCAGGAAGAAAGCTTCTTTCGGTATTTTTTCCCAGTAATTGCCGAGTAATCCGGAAGCCCCGTTTCCAACGAATGACGAGAGGAACCAGACTCCCATCATCATGGAGACCATTCGGGCCGGGGCGAGCTTTGTAACCAGAGAAAGGCCCACTGGAGACAAATAAAGCTCGCCGATGGTAACCAACAGTGTGAAGGCTACGAGCCACAGGATACTGGCCGGAGCGCCGGAGGAAGCGTGAAGCATTCCAGCCGGAATCATGACGACAAAGCCTGCTGACAGCAACAAACAGCCGATGGCCATCTTTCCTATTGCCGAGGGTTCTTTGCGCCTTCTTGATTGCCATGTCCACAGAGTGGTGATAATCGGAGTGCAGGTAAAAACAAAAGCCGGATTCAACGCCTGAAACCACGAGGCAGGGAATACCCAACCCAAGATGTCTCGATCGGTGTTGGCGTCGGCCCATAAGGCAATAGTGTTTCCTTGCTGTTCGTACACAGCCCAAAAGGCGATACTTACCAGGCACATGGCCATGAGTGCAAATATTCGATTTTTTTCTTCGGTTTCAAGGACGCTATCGGCCTCTTTTTCTTCAGGTGCGATCCCGGCCATTATGTCAGGTGCGAGCCATCGATTGCCGAAAAGGTAAATCAATAGTCCCAGGATCATTCCTATTCCTGCTGCTCCGAATCCGTAGTGCCAACCCAGTCGCTCCCCCAACGTTCCGCAAATCAGCGGCGAAAAAAAAGCTCCTAAATTGATACCTACGTAAAATATGCTGAAGGCCCTGTCTCTGCGAGGGTCTCCCGGAGGATACAGGCTACCCACCTGAGTGGAGATGTTCGGCTTGAAGGCTCCATTACCAAGAATCAAGAACAGGAGTGCTGGGAAAAACAAGAATTCAGAGGCCATCATGAAATGACCTATCGCCATGAGCACTCCGCCCAAGATCACTGACTTCCGTTGTCCCAGTCTGCGGTCCGCGAGAATTCCACCGAACAGCGGCGTCAAATAAACCAATCCCGTGTATAGGCCATAAATTTGCGAAGCATGTCCTTGAGAAAAGGCAAGATGCTTAATCATATAGTAGACAAGCAGAGCCCTCATCCCGTAATACGAGAATCGCTCCCACATCTCGGTGAGAAACAACACGTAGAGGCCTTTAGGGTGGCCCCACAAATCTTGAGCATGCATGCTTGGCACGCCTGAATTTCCCGCTGCTTATCAGAGGAAGCGCTGTGAGGTTTGTCGGTCAGGCATTGTGTTTAGAACCGGCTTTTCCGTCAGTGCTGTCCGAGTCAATTCCTAACTCTTTCAGGTAGCGATAGAGCGAATCACGGGCTATGCCGAGGAGGCTCGCAGCGCTCTTTTTGTTTCCGTCACAGCGTCGCATCGCTTCCAGGCAAAGTGATTTGGTAACCTCGTCGAGCACGTCACGAAGCCCGCTCCCGGTTTTTAGGGTAACCGTGTGTGACCACTGTTTTGTGTTGCGCTCAGCAATGAACGACTCGACCTCGAAGTGTTTTCCGTCCGACAATATCAAGGCCCTTTCCAATAGATTTCGAAGCTCTCGCACATTTCCCGGCCAGCCATAGCCCAGCAGACTCGCCATCGCCGATTGATTGATGGTTGGTACATACCCTAGCTGCAGTTCTTTGGCCAACTTCGACAAAATATCTGTGGAGATCTTGGGGATATCCTCGCTTCGCTCTCTGAGGGGCGGCACTGTTATGGAAATCACGTTGAGACGATAGAAGAGGTCCTTTCTAAAGCGCTGGTTCGCAACTTCCTGCTCAAGGTCTCTGTTGGTGGCTGCTATGAGTCGAGCGTTAACGGATACGGCCTTTTCACCGCCCACACGTGTAATTTGGCGCGTATCGAGAAATGTCAGAAGCTTGGCCTGGAGCCGCAGCGAGAGCTCTCCGATTTCGTTCAGTAACAGTGTCCCTCCTTCGGCGAGTTCGAGGAGCCCGCGCTTTCGAGACGTCGCACCTGTAAACGCTCCACGCTCGTGACCGAAGAGTTCCGACTCGGCAAGTTCCGGGGCCACTGCAGCGCAGTTAATTGAGAAGAAAGGGCCCGAAGCATGTCCGGAATGCTCGTGGATATACCTGGCGAGGTAATCTTTTCCGCTACCACTTTCGCCGAGAAGCAAAACAACGCTGTTCTTTCTTGCAGCAAATCCGGCTTTCTTGAGCGTCTCACGCATCACCGGGGAAGAGTAATCTCCCGCGGGGGAGGGATCTGAGATCTCTCGTCTGCTCCGATCAGTGACATCGCGTGCCATTCCGCAGATGCCCACTATCTCGCCCGAGCTATCGCGCATAGGGACCCTGATTTCATGAAAAGTCAGAGGAACTCCCTTGATTCTAGTTGTGCACACCTCTTCTATAGACTCCCCCTTGAGTACTCTGCCCTCCACGTCTGCCATGTACGAAGCGGCTTCCGCATCAAAGAGATCGTCTGCATTTTTCATAATGATTTCTGATGCATTCGTGGCGAAGAGAGTCTCCATGGCAGGGTTCACATGGGTATATCTCAAGGACACATCCTTGAGAAAGATGATATCCGGCGCACTCTCGAAAATTGCCCTGAAACGCTCCTCACTTTCCCTCAGTGCTTCGGTTGCGCGGTTGCGTTCAACGATCTCCTGCTCAAGGTTCCGATTGGCCATCAACAGGTCGACCGTACGTTCTTCTACACGTTTCTCGAGCTCGTCTCGTGCTCTTCGCAGAGCGGATTCCATATGTTTTCTGTCCATTGCATACCTGAGAGACCGCACGAGAAGCTTCTCGTCCACGCTCCCTTTGTCCAGGTAATCCTGGGCACCCCTTCTAACTGCTTCGAGAGCGATTTCCTCATCATCACGGCCTGTAAGCACAACAACAGGGACGTCAGCAAACGGTCTGCACACTTTGGCCAGAGTGTCGAGACCCTGACTGTCTGGAAGGCCAAGGTCCAGGAGTACCACCGCAATATCACCCCGGGTCAGTCTGGCAATACCTGACCCCAAGTAATCTGCCGACTCAATTTCGAATTCCTTTGTGCCTGCCTCGAGCAGCATCTCCTTAATTAGGCGGGCGTCTCCAGGATTGTCTTCGATCAGCAGGACTGTGAGTCGATTGACGCTCATTTTAAGTCTCCTGCGGACGCCTGACAATGACAAGCCAAAAGTGTTCGATGGATTTGACCACTTCTATGAATTGGTCGAAATCTACCGGCTTGGTTATGTAGCAATTCGCATGAAGTTTGTAACTTTTTATGATGTCTTGCTCAGCAGCCGACGAAGTAAGCACCACCACCGGGATTATCTTCAAGCTTGGGTCTTGCTTGATTTCAGCCAGTACTTCTCGTCCGTCTTTCTTGGGCAGATTCAAATCAAGAAGAATAAGCTCCGGCCGAGGAGCGTTTTCATAACGGCCCTCCCGGCGAAGAAACGCCAAAGCCTCAATACCGTCAGGCACTACGCTGAGGTTGTTTAATATTTTGCCTTCCTTGAGGGCTTCCTTTGTCAAGCGGACATCCCCGGGGTTGTCTTCCACCAACAGAATTTCTATGCACTGGTTTTCTGATTGCGGGTTCATCATAGACCTTTCTCACGCAAGGGTGAAAAAGAAGGT
>JACRDE010000242.1 GCA_016212935.1 Desulfomonile tiedjei
CGTGGTAAAGGGAAACGCGGGCGCTTCAATCGCGGCCGCGACTACAAATGGAAGCGGCTCGCCCTCACCGGACTACGTGCGAGAATCACTTGGAGTCACTGGTGCCCCACGCGCCACTGGACCCCACGTATAGGATAACGTACCCGACTACGAACGATACCAACGAGCCAACGAATATGCCCACTTTGGCCGTGTCCAACAAAGACGAGGCATCGAACGCCAGACTCGCAATAAAAAGAGACATCGTGAAACCTATTCCGCAAAGCACTGAACCACCATATATCTGCCGGAAAGTTACCCCTCGGGGAAGCTCCGCAAGGCCGCTCCTAGCGGCCAACCATGCGGCCAAGGTTACACCGATCTGCTTCCCGAAGAAAAGTCCGAGCATTATCCCCAATGAAATCGGGTTCTGGAACGAATCCTTAATGGTGCTCCAATCCAGGGTTACTCCTGCATTGGCAAGAGCGAACAATGGCATGATGAGGAAAACCGCCCACGGATGCATAAGATGTTCAACTCTTTGCAGGGGGGGATCAACGCTCACGCAGAGTGATTCCAGCTTTCGCACAGCGGACTGATGTTCCTCGTTTGTGTACATGCTGTATCCGCATTTGCCCCCGCACTCGAAATCTTCAAGGACGCGTCGAACTCTACCCAAGAAAGTGTCCGTGTCGTATCGCGACCTTGCAGGGAATGTCATGGCTACCAGAACACCAGCGACGGTGGAGTGCACACCCGAAAGATGCACGAATAACCATACAAACGCACCCAAAATAACGTACGGCAGCGGCCTGCGAAAACCCAGGAAATTCACTACCACCATGATGAGGAGCAGAATCGCTGCCAGGGCAAGATGGTCCGCCGATATATTGGCCGTATAAAACAACGCAATGACAAGCACGGCGCCGAGGTCGTCAGCTATGGCGAGAGCGGCCAAAAAGACCCCCAGAGAATGGGGAGCCCGGGGCCCCAACAGCGTGATCGCGCCCATTACGAAGGCAATATCGGTGGCCATGGGGATGCCCCAGCCCTTAACTGGCTGATCCGCCTGATTGAAGGCCAAGTATATCAAAGCGGGCACGACCATTCCTCCAACGGCGCCGGCTACGGGAAGTGCCGCCTTCCGAAATGAAGTCAACTCTCCTACCAGGATTTCACGCTTGATCTCCAGCCCTACGACAAAGAAGAACACGGCCATAAGGCCGTCATTGATCCAGAAATGGAGAGAATGGTCCAGTACGAATCCGTTTACTCCAATCGACGCGTGTATGTTCCACAGGTGTTCATACAACTCCGTAAGTCCGGAATTCACCCATATCAGGGCACATGCAGCTGCCAACAGGATTAGAATCCCACCAGCAGCTTCCAGAGAGGCAAATGTATAAAAGGGGCGCGCCAGAAGTTTACCGAGGGATTCGCCTCTGTCGTATATTCTCCTCTGAAGGAAATTCGGATTCATGTTTTCAGGATTGCCCTCAATGTCGTTATAGGTCTTCGAGCGCATAGCGGTCTGGAATTTTGGGAAGTATTTTGCTATAGACTATGTTTTCTGCAAAACGTTTCAGGAGATTAGACTTGCTTAGCGCCCAAATTCTGGCATTGTCTTTGATTCCGCTCCTCTCGGGGATCGTGCCCGACGACCGAACAATATCTTCTCCAGCGCATCTGCTCGGCGTGGAGGATAGGGTCACTGAGGATTTCCTGATTGGAACCTGGAAGTATTCCGAGGACTTCTTCAGGTGGGGACTTGCCGACAAAGACAAAGCCAAAATCAAACCATTCAGGGGCAGCGCATATATGCGCGTGGAAAAGGGCGGCAGCATGAGGATGATCAATCTTTTTAGGCCCGCTGATGCCCATTGGGAACTCACCCAAGAGGGGATTCTGATACAGGACCCCAAATATCCGGACCGTGCGTCTCAGTTACTGCCAGTCAAGAAAAGAGATAAGGACAGAATTTGGATAATGCTGCCATTTGCCTCAGGCTCCACTGGTATCGGTATGGTCCGCGTGCAGGACGATGAAACGTCATACTCGGAGCACTCGATCGAAAGATCGTCGGCCAAGCAAAGAAGATCGTATGATCGAACCGAGAGCTCGCCCGAGTGGACTCGGCGAAACTCAGGCACATCACTGCCGGATCCGACCCCTCTGGACTTCCCTCCCTCCAGCAGAGGAATCGATTACTGATTACAGATTTTGCCGAAGACACCGTCTTATTACGCCGAGAATTGGCCTGAATTCCCGTGGGAGCTAACCCTGTTTACGAATATCATTCATCCAGTCGGAACGATAATAAAGTCGGCAGGCGATAACTCACCGCCAATCCGGTATTTTCTTCGGATTACGCGCCTTCGAAGGCCGATCACGATTCTGTAGGGCGTATAGTTCGCACAAGCTATTCGTGGGTGTGTTTGAGCAGGGCGTCTTTTTCAAGTATCCGTTTAAGTACTGCTCTGAGCTCTTCATCCTTCACTGGCTCGAGCAGCGCTCTTACCAGGCGAACGTCCTTCTCCGTGAGGTCAGTAGAGCTTGCCGGTTCATCATGTTTGGGGGTGTGCCTGTTGGCCCACGATCTCTGATGAAATCGAATGTCTGTTATCCTGGCTGCTTCATATTCAATACGCGAGTTGACTTTATCGAGCAGGACGCTTCTAACCGCTGACAACTCATTCATCCACACGGACGAATCAACTATAACGTGTAAAGTGGAGCCCACTATTTTCTCGGCCGTCGTGTGACGCGACACAGCAGCGTCAACAATTTTCGGCCAAAGTTGGACCAAGCGGTGCCTGGAAATTGATGGGGCCAATCCCATCTGTCCCAGGACCTTTCCCAGGACCGATCTTGCAGTCACTGGATACTTCAGCCGGTTTCGCTTCATGGGATTAGCTGGCGCACTCCGAGGGGTCGCCCTGAATTTTGGAAATAGCATGTTCCAATGCGGGCAAGACAACCTCAAGGTTCTCTCTTGCGCCTCTCGGACTTCCTGGCAGGTTTATTATCAAAGACCGTCCTCTGATTCCGGCGACCGCCCTGGAGATCATCGCATTAGGCGTTTTTTTAAGGCTCTCCGCACGCATTGCCTCAGCAATACCGGGAACCAGCCGATGCGACACGGCGATCGTGGCCTCCGGTGTTACGTCCCTCGGTGAGAGTCCGGTTCCACCGGTGGTGAGAATCAAGTCCGCGCAGTTTTCATCGGCCCAACGGATCAGCACCCTTTGGATCTCATTTACCTCGTCTGGAACAACCGCAGTCCAGGTGACGTCAAGGCCGCGAGACCGGAGCATACGTTCCAACTCCGGTCCCGATGCGTCTTCCCGCAACCCTTGCGAGGACCTGTCACTAACGGTGAGTATCCCAGCACGCAGCCTGACTGAAGAGCCTGTATTCTTCACTATCGTTGTTTTCCGTTGATGGGATGCCTCTCTGAAAATCGCGCACTTGCGTTTCTTCGGCTTCCAGTTCTTGCTTGAGAAATCCCGCCGCTTTCCACGGATCAACCCTGGAGCCGCAAGTGAAGATGTCGACCGCGGCGTAACCGAATTCCGGCCAGGTATGAATCGTCAGATGGGATTCCGCTATAACCACCACGCCTGATACGCCCTGAGGATTGAAATCCTGAAAGGCAGTTTTTAGAACAGTTGCACCGGCCACTTCCGCGGCCTGGGCCATGATCTTTTCCAGGTAATCAAGGTTGTCGATCTTTTGCCTGTTACAGGACCAGAGCTCGATCAGAAGATGAATACCTAAAGCTTTCATCGTCATCCCCCGTACCGAGTGGGCTGCATGCCTCTCGAAGTATATAGTTATAGATATACCGCCAGACGCCCTGCCAGAAGGGAAGATTGGCTGGAGCACTTGGCCGGCCTCCTTATATCGATTCGACCGATATAACAATCCCGTTTCAGGGCGCCTTCCCACTGCCTGAACGGGGTGGTCGAGTGGTGAGGAAGCGCGCGCTTCCTCGATATTGGAGGCTAGGGTCTTAATCTTACGAGGAGGAAATCAAAGACTTCCCCACTCAGGTCAACCTCTCTGGTCACAGATTTTATTAAAGAAGTGGATAGCTGAGAACAGACGGAATACGACACACTGGCGAAGTGATTTTCCCCATGAGTTGAGGTAATGTCAGTGTAAATCCGGTTCATATTCCTGTCTCCGGGGTTTTGGCCCCGTGTGGATGTATAAACGTCCTTTTTTGCCTTGTTTTACTGTCTATTGTCAAGGGAAAAAGATCCGC
>JACRDE010000021.1 GCA_016212935.1 Desulfomonile tiedjei
CGTAATTAGTCGGGCCTCAGCCAATACAGGTGAGATATCCAGTGATAAAGAGCCGGAGACCGTTTCAGTTTGTCACGGTTTGGGCACCAGGTTAGTTCTGTAATGTGTGGCTCGAATTTGTCCGCAGAGTCGAAATTGAGTGAGAAATTTGCCCGGCCACGGGTGACGCTTTATGTGGAGGGCTCAAAAGCAATTGCTGTGAGTTCATGCGGTACACTGTTGCGGTGTCTTGCCGCGGTTCAAGAGGGCCTATGACCACGGAGAGAAAAATCAAGGCTGGAGAGATAGCCAGGGACCTTGAATTAGGCTTGTCCGACGCCGAACTCATGCAGAAATACAAGCTGTCCCTGAAGGGACTGCTGAGTTTGTACAAAAGAGCGCTTGAGGCAAGGATTATCGAATCCTCTGAAGTGGAAAGGCGCTTCGCTTCGAAGGAAAACCTGGTAGCACTGGAGGATGCCCGAAGCTCCCTGAGAGTAAACGTCCGAATCTCAATTCAAGTCCACGAGCGCGAACATCCCGAAATTAACGGCATGATCTCTAATATGTCGGTGAATGGATTGAGGGTCGAAGCGCTCCAAAGTGTTGCAGGGGATGTCAAAGTCTTAGTGGTTCCGGATAATGAATCTTTCGGTACTAATCAACTGGTTCTCGAATCTAAGTGCTGTTGGAGTGAAACCGATACCGATGGTTCCTGCAGCGCCGGATATGAAATTATCAGAGTCCTGCAGGGTAACCTGAAGCAATTCGTCGCGCGGATCAAGTATATTGACTCAGAGGGATTCGATTCGGACTACTCTGAAGAAGAAGAGCCAACCGAAAGCCTGGACCTTGCCACCGCACTGACAGAGGAACTGACCACCTCGGGCAGCTTTAGTTTTCGAGGTGTCAAAAAGACACTGTTTGGTAAGCTACTGCAAGCATTGCCGATTCCAGCTCTGCTGATAGATGAATCTCACGAGGTGACTTTTGCAAACAGATCGTGCGAAAGAATAAACTGCTCTGGCGGGCGCATCGTTGGCACTCCGTTCTGTTCGCTGTTTCCAAATTCCCAGGCTTCAAAAGAGGCCCGCACAATCCTTGAGAAGGTGTTTCAAACCAGAAAGCGCGAGCATTATCATGCGGTTCTGGAAGTAAACGAAACGAGGATTTGGGCGCGAATCAATTTTCGTTCCGTTAGGATGGGAAACGAGCGCTGCATACTCCTTTTGATCGAGGATTTGACTCACGAGAAAGAGCAGTTGATCAGGAATCAGGAGCACCAGGAGGTGCTGAAACAGGAAATTGCCGAGAGAAAAAAGGTGGAGCAATCGCTAAGAGAAAGCGAAGAAAAGTATCGCTCTCTGGTTGAAAACGCTCCCATGGGCATTGTTTTGGTGGCCAGAGACGGTAGAATCGTTGCTGCAAATCCGCGGTTCCTTGAAATCCTCGCCCCATCTTCTACTGAACCCGAAAAGGCTGAAGCGTTTTCAGCATTCTCGTCGCAAGGCGCTGCTGAAGTATTCGCACGATGTATGGCAGAGAAGCGGGTCATCAACGGGGAAATCCCCTATACCGCCAAGTCAGGCAAGGAATCAGTTCTCAGGATACTCTCGACCCCGCTTCTGGAGCCGTCTGGCGAAGCGAGGGGATGCCAGGCCGCTGTGGAAGACTGCACAGAGCAAAAAAAAGCTCTGGAGATGGTCCTCCAGACAACTCGTTTTCGAGCAATAGGGGAGATGGCCAGCGGTGTGGCCCACAATTTCAATAACCTGTTGCAGATCGTCATGGGTAATTCTCAGATGGCGCTGACCCATCTTGATTGGGACAATCTTCACCAGGTTCGGAAAAACTTGCAAAGCATAGAAGAGAGTGCTCGCCTCGGAGCTCAAACCGTCAGGCGGCTTCAGGATTTCGCGCGCACACGCTCGGAGAATGCCCCGGCGAACTGGAAAGTCTTTGATTTGTCAAAGACCGCTCAAGAGGCACTTGAAATGACCAGGACCTGGTGGAAAAACGCGGCGGATAGAGACGGAGTCTTGATCAGCGTCAAGAGCGACCTTGAGCCATGCTATGTCAAGGGAATGGAGAACGAAATCTTCGAGGTAGCCGTGAACTTAATTAAGAATGCCGTCGAGGCTTTGCCAGGCAGTGGCGAGATCGTCGTGAGCACGCGTTCGCAAGGCGAACATACAGTCCTTGAGGTTCAAGACAGCGGCATCGGCATCGCTCGAGAAGACCTCGAACGCATATTTGCACCCTTCTGGACCACGAAGGGCCTGCAAGGCACAGGCATGGGACTCGCAAGCAGCTACGGTATCGTGAGACGTCACGGAGGAGAGATCAGCGTCCGCAGCAAGGCCGGTGAAGGCAGTGTATTTAGCGTACGCATTCCTTCGGCCATAGAAGAGTCGTGTTATGAAAGCGGGGAGCCCAAACAACCTTTCGATTTTAGCCTCAACATTCTAGTCGTGGACGATGTGGAGCCGATAGTTGAGACAATTCGGGAGGCTTTGACGAGTCGCAACCAAAGAGTATTTACGGCGTTATCAGGCACGGATGCCGTTAGAATTTTCGAGCGCATGCCTATAGACCTTATTCTGTGCGATCTTGGAATGGGCGACATGAACGGCTGGCAGGTGAGCGACAGGATAGAAGGAATCTGCCGAAGCAAAGGGACTCCGAAACCCCCTTTTGTCCTGATTACAGGCTGGGGAGCCGAGATCAATGCCGAGTCCAATTGGCAGGACCGCGTGGACCACGTGATTGAAAAACCAGTGGATTTGAACGAACTACTTGAGTTCATTCAAGAAGTGGCACGGCAAAAGTTCGGCCATAGCAAATAACCATCCCAGGAAAACTTCTGCGGGCCGGCCTAGGAATGCGTATCCCAAGAATCTGCACCGGTGCGCTTGACGGCAAGCAGGATAGTCCCACGGCGCATCCCTGTTCAGGATTTCGTTACTGGTTCATCAGCCCATCATTTCACACAACTATCTGATGTATGAAGACATCTTCAGCCTAAGACCATACTCGCCGTATTGCCGAAATGTGCCTTGTGACTATATTAGGAATTGAGGCAACGGGATTCGGGAGATTTACCATGACGGAAAAAGCATCAACAAAAATGTTTTGCTGCACCAAAAACGCGTGCACAAGAATAGATGACGAGGCATCCTGCGAGAAAATGGGAGGCTCCGTGGTCCGTTCGTGTTCGGACTGCAAGTGATACGCCGCACAATTTACAGACCAGTGCGGCAGGAGGAGGAAATTATGAACCACATATGCCACATTGAGATTCCTGCCGATAATGTCGGACAATTACAGGGATTTTACAGCAGTCTGTTTGGCTGGAATTTCGAAAAAATGCCTGGAGATTTCGAGTACTACAATGTCAAACACGGGGAAGAAGCGCCCATGGCCGGCATGATGGCCCGGCAACATCCTGAACAGACACCGATTTTTTATGTGTGCGTGGAATCGATTGATGCAGCACTCGAACGAGCGCACGAACAGCACGCAACTGTATGTGTTCCTAAAACCGCCGTCAAGGGTTACGGGTGGTTTGCAGTTATTTCAGATCCCCAGAAAAACCCTGTGGGCCTGTGGGAATCAAACGAAAGTGCAATCTGACAGACGTGATGTAATATCAGTTTATTTTCAGAAGAATAACACCGACGGTAGAATTTCTGGCATTTGTCTGGATCTTCATTTTCCAGCGGAAAATGAAGATCCAGAGCAGTGCTAAAAGTTCTTGAAGTGGAGTTCGGGGAGGACCTTCTTTCAAGAAGGTCCTCCCCGATTCTTTCTTGTTTGAATGCGAACTGATATTAGGCTGTCAGGCCGCTCTTTTCATTCTTACGTAATCGCAAGCCCGAACCACCTCATCCTTGAACGTTTCGTAGTCTACCTGCATTCCATTCAGATATGCGCTCCAACCGGCACTTGATTTTGCGTAGTGAACTGCGTCTTCGATTTCTGCATCTGTGGCGCCGTTCAATTTCGCCAGAGCACTGTGATAGAAAACGCAGTAACTGCACTTTGTGACTGCTGAGATTCCCAGCCCTATGAGTTCCCTATACTTGTTTGGAATGGCCCCTTCCTCGAACTGTACCTGCTTGAACAGCTTCCATTCCAGCTCCAGTGATGCATCGGGAATTTCTTTGAAAAAGCTCGGAACCAGGCCGAACATATCTTCGATTTCCCTGTATACCTCGTCCCTGTTCATGGCATTTGCTCCTGTTTTCGTTGGTGATTTCAACGGCACCGGTGGTTGTCTCACAATCTTTGTCAATTCATGTCCGTTGGATATCCGATTATCGGGCGATTATCATTGAAACCATTCGCCTTCAAGGTAACCCGACTTCTCATTCCAGTACTGATGCGATATCCGGATGGCATGATTCGCACTTGATTTTATAATGCGGAAAGTGCAGGGAGGCCTCGTCTTTTAAGTTTAACC
>JACRDE010000248.1 GCA_016212935.1 Desulfomonile tiedjei
AGGGCCACGGGGAGACCTCCGAGATAGATCTCGGTCCGATCGTCCTTCTCCTTTGAAACCACCTCCAGGAGTTTCTGATGGATCGTCGCGTCGCTGACGTACCATTGTTCGGAAGACTTTCCCCCATCGCCTCCGGCGGGCCACTTCTTTCCTCCCCGCTCTGAAGATGTTTGAAAATAATCTCTTCAACTACCGGAACATGCTCCGAATCAACTAAATCCTTAAAGTTCAGAGCCAGGAATTCTTCAGAGGTGTAACCGAGAATCGTCTTTGCCGCTTCATTGACCGACGTGAACTTACCGTCAAGATCGCTGGTATAGATGATCTCGGAGGCGTTTTCGAAAAGCTCTCTGTATTTTGCCTCGCTGTCGCTGAGGGCCTCCTCACTGCGCCTGATATCCCTAGTTTTCTTGCGAACCATTGTTCGCAATCTGATGTTCCAACCCCATACCAATAGTGACAGAGTCATGACGCCTGCGGCCACAAGCGAGAGCGTCCAGAGGTGACGGTCCAGCCAAGACGTTCGGGAGCCGTACACGGTCCCCAGCCATTTCTTGCTGATCTTGTCGAGCATTCCGGATTTGCTGACTTCGTCGATACCTTTGTTGAGCATGCCGATTAGAATGGCGTTCTGTTTGCTGGCAGCCATGCAGTTCTTGCCGGTATAGAGAGGACCGCCGACCTTCTTGATTCGGTCTGTAAGCCGATTACTGAAGATATGATAGAGGACGATTTGTTCGTCCCCGATAACCGCATCTGCCTTGCCCGCTGCAACCATGTCTGCTGCCTCTGCAAAATCCGCAGTGTCCAGCCTTTCAAATCGAATGCTCCTGAACTCCAGAAACTCTTTTGCGTAGTCTCCCCTCTGTATAGCAACGATTTTTCCGTTAAGATCTTGAATATCTTTGATGTCCGTGCGGTCCGCTTGAACGAAAATCGAGGCAGGAACTTCAAACAGCATCGATGTGAACTCGAATTTCTCATTTCGCTTGTCACTATAAAAGAGACTGGTTAGTACGTCGGCCTTGCCGGAAAGGACTGCCTCTTGCGCTTCCTGAAACGTCGCGTTGATAAACACAGGCCTGAATCCCAGTTCCACGGCCAACCAACGGACTACGTCAAGCACCATCCCTTCATGTTGATCGTTCTCGTCCGTGAACTCAAATGGGGGGTATCTTGTCTGGCTGACAAAAACTATCGTGTCCTTCTGGCGAAGAACATCCTGTTCCTTGGGCGAAAGCTCAAGGGCATGAAGAGGTGCCGCCAAACCGAGTGACATCGCCATGATGATATAACAAGTCATCAAAATGACCTGTCTTGCTGGTTGCGTCATCAACGCCCCCTTCTGGAGATGCCTTGTGATCGTGTACGACTGTGAGCGCCCGACTGGAAACCATCGCAGCCCAAAAAGAAGAGAAGTCTGCAAGCCGTTTCCCATCGATAAAACGCCCATCGTGAAACAATATCGGAGTTAGCCCTAATAATACCACGGACTATCCCGGCATCTCAATGTAAGAAATGAAGAGAGAAAAACGTACAGCCAATGAGGGTTGAAGGTACAGAATTATTCTGTACCGCAGCTGGGTGTTTTGTATGCCTTCGATGATTGCGCGAAAAGAAGAATCCGCAATACAGCCACCGCGAGCTTTTCCAAAAGTGTATGAGGGATGGTAATAGCGCTGTCGACCTGATGCAAATTTGCTTTCAAATAACAAAGATTGGGGGAACGTTTTTTGGTAACCTATTGTGAGTGATTGTTGGAAAGAGTTTCCGGGGAACCCTTTTTTGTTTTCAAAAGGGTTCCCCGGACCCCTCCCCAAAAACTCTAACATTATGGTGGCATAGGTCAACCGGACACACTATTTTAGAGCCTCTCGGCGGCATTGAGGACAGGCTACCGTAGCCAGTATCATGACCCAATGGGTTAAGGCTAAAACAGCATCGCCTGCTGTGATCACCCCTTCTAAAAGAATTGTCCAGCAAGTGACGAAACTAACAGCCTACAAATTGGGACTCTTTGAGGTGGGGTTCGGGGAGGAACTTCTTGCAAGGAGGTCTTCCCCGATTCCTCCTTGTTTGAACTGGAACTCGTACAATACATCCTCGAATCCTTGGTTTCGAGCCCGGGGTATGGCTCTGAGAAAGCCCAGAGATTTGCCGGATGTCGGATTGTCTTTTTATTACTTGAGAGATAGCAGTGGCGCGGTGTAATATTATAAAAGAGGTGGATTTTCATTAGGGGCATTTTCTTTCTTTGGCGGGGGGAGGCCATGCCGACACAATACGATCCTTGTCTCAAAGAAACTGCTTCCACGTCGCCGCCGCGGGCATCCGAAATCCGTGCAGCCAAGATTCACCAGCTTTACTCCCAGGGCCGTACGGGATTCATAGGAGCCCTAATCGGAGCAATCATATTGACAGGGGCCCTCTGGAAGGTCGTGTCCCACGTGTATCTTGCCATATGGCTGCTTGCCTGTATCCTTGCCCATGTGCCGCGATACGCATTACTGAAGTCATATTTCAAGATTTCGCCCACCCCGTCAGAGGCACCCCTGTGGGAGAGAAAACTCGCATTCGGGAACTTTGTAGCCGGAGTTCTTTGGGGCGTTGCAGCAATCGTTTTCTTTCCGACCGATTCAATACATCATCAGTTCATGCTCGGCGTGGTTATTGCCGGGATTAGTTCCGGTGCTGCAGCATTTTATTGGCCTTCCACTTACGCCTATTTTCCTACCATTCTGGTGGAGCTGCTTCCCCTTTCTGCGCGGTTCTTTTATGAGGGTGGCGAAGTCAACATAGTGATCGGGACCGTAGTTCTCATATTTTGCGTAGTAGTCCTGCTCATGGCTCGCTATCTGAATTCGTTTGCTACTGAATCCTTGAGGCTGCGATTCGAGAGACAGGATCTTCTGGACTCTCTTCAGGCGGCCCGCGATGAACTCGAAACGAGAGTTACGGAACGAACAGCGGAGATTGCAAGCGTCAACCATGCCCTACGTTCGGAAATCAATGAAAGGGTCAGGGTGGAACAAGCTCTCCGTGAAAGTGAAGAACGGTACAGGGCCGTCTTCAACAACGCTTCAGTAGGGATCAACATGTCCAACAGGCACGGTAAGTTCCTGGAGACAAATTCGGCGTCCTCTCATATGCTGGGCTATACGCAAAGCGAATTGGAGTTGCTTTCAGTCTTCGATGTCACCCATCCGGACGATTTGGAGGCCTCCAGGCGGAAATTGTCAGAACTCGTTGAAAGCCAGATACAGTCTTACAGAATTGAAAACCGTTATATTCGAAAGGACGGAGAAATTATATGGGTAGACCTGTCTGTGTCGGCAATCCAAAATACGAAAGGAGACTGCCTCACCACGCTTACTGTAGTGGTGGACATCACCGAGAGAAAGCGAGCGGAGCAGGAAAGGGAGAACTTACGGGAACAGCTCTTGCAAGCGCAGAAGATGGAGGCCATTGGAACCCTCGCAGGAGGTATAGCGCACGATTTCAACAACTTGCTCCAGGTGACCCTCGGATATTCGGATTTGATGCTATCGGAAAAGTCTCTGAATGAACCCGATTACGCCGACCTCCAGAAGATCGGTCAGGCCGCCCGCAGTGGAGCCGAACTTGTTCAAAGTCTGCTCACCTGCAGCCGGAAGACGCAACCTAATCCGGTCCACCTGAACTTGAACGAACAGATCCGACACGTAGAGGCGTTGTTGCGTCGAACTTTTCCCAAAATGATTGACATTGTACTGGATCTGGAGGAGGACTCCCGACGGATCTACGCAGACCCGACCCAGATGGAACAGATCCTCATGAATTTGGCTGTGAACTCGAGAGACTCGATGGCTGATGGCGGCACTCTGACGTTGGCTACACAACATGCGGAGCTGGATGAAGATTACTGCAAACGAGTCGCAGGAGCCAGGCCGGGCGGCTATGTGGTGCTTTCCGTTTCCGATACCGGTCACGGCATGGATTCGGAAACTCTCCAACACATCTTTGAGCCCTTCTACACTACCAAAGAATTTGGACGTGGAACGGGTCTGGGGCTGGCAATGGTGTACGGGATAGTGAAGCAGCATGGCGGACACATTGTCTGCCACAGCAAAGTGGGCAAGGGAACCACATTCAGAGTCTACCTGCCTTCAATTCCAGAAGAAACAGCACCTGAAGTGGAATCATCAGGTGAAATGCCCGCCTTCGGAACGGAAACCGTTCTGTTGGTGGATGACGAAGACTTGGTTCGCGAATTAGGTTACAGAATCCTGAGGAGGAGCGGCTACACTGTCCTAACAGCAGCCAACGGAGTTGAAGCACTGGATGTTTTCATTCGACAAAAGGATCTCGTCGCCCTCATAATTCTGGATCTCATCATGCCCAGCATGGGCGGCAAGGAATGTCTCAAGGAGCTCATGAAGATCGATCCTCAGGTAAAGGTCCTTGTTGCCAGCGGTTACTCGGTAGATGCTTCCACACAGGAGGCTCTTGGAATGGGCGCAAAGGGATTTGTCGGCAAGCCGTTCAGATTCAGGGAGTTGTTGAAGCAGGTTCGCAAGACCCTTGATAGGAGCTGATCGTCCAAGCCTGATTTTGTTGCCGCTCTGATCCTTCAGACTGATTCGGCGAATCTCTGCCAATTTCCCCGGAAGCAAAGAAAAAATTGCGCAAGCTTGGGAAAGATTTCGCAGAATCAATCGCTAATCCCTTGTCTGGAAGGTCGACACTTTCTGGCAGAAACAACTAACCAAAGTCTAACCGGAAGTTCGCAAACTGAATTTGCATAAGGGTCTGTTTATTCTTGAGTTGGCACTAAGAATGTAAGCTAGTTAGTGGCTACAATCTGGGAGAGATGCCCAGAAGATCGAATGCCCGATTTTGAACTAGTGTAGGCGTAGCGTACAGCTCGAATGTGGCGCCGGTATTTTTTACGTGAACACGATTCTTTGTCAGGGTCCCCAGATCGGCCATAAGGCTTTGAAAGCTGTGGACCGGCAAGCCGTCGGAGGCTAATCCCCGGATTCTTATCTTTGTGGCAGAAGTGCGTTGCGCAGGAGCGACTACCGACTTCCTCAATGCTTCTGCTCCAGCCCTATCGTGATCCCCAAAGAGCATCGGGGCAAGCGCAGCCCTCATGTGCCATTCCACGTAGTAGGCAAGCATACATATCAGGATATGGCTCTTCACCCTGTCTGAGACCCAATGGAAGATCGGTCGCACTTTCAGATCGATGCTCTTGAGGCTCATGAATGCCCGCTCTGCTCTCGAGAGCCCCTTATAAGCACGCACAACGTTGGCTGCAGCCATCGCATCTGCTGGCACAGAGGTGCGAATGATATAGATCCCGTCCAGAGAAGACTCTTGAGCTATGGCTTCGTGATTACGGCAGTAGCGGAACGATTCCTCCTCGATCTCGATGCGGAAATGCTTGGCCACCTTGAACCGATTCAGGATCTTTCCTACCCTAAGTGCTATCCTTTCCTTGCCCTTAAGCCGTCGGCTCTGTCGCATCGTCGCTTCTACTATCTCACCCAGCTTTTTTTCTGTGGCCTGTAGGAGGTCCTCTCTCTTGCGGGCCTTCTCCTGGCCCAGGAGCGGATTCTTGCAAACTATCAGCCGCTCACCGGGATAATCGGGATCTGAGATCTCAGCCAGGTCCGTCTCGTCGAACAAAGAGAGCTGCAAAGAGCCATTTTGGACAAGTTTGCGGATCGCAGGAGCCCGAAGAGCCGTGATCCATTCCACCCCCTCTTCTGGGCGAAAATCTTCCTTGAGACGCGCCTCGGTTATCATCCCTCGATCACCAACGATTACTACTCTGGAAAGCCCGAAGCGAGTCCGAAGCTTTGCAATCTGGGACGCCAGTGTTTTGGGGTCCGCTGTATTCCCCTCGAATACCTCCACCGCTACCGGACACCCTTCTGTTGTGCACAAAAGACCAAAGACTATCTGCAGCTTCCCCTTTTCCTCGTCCCGGTTATGCCCGAATCGCGCTAAAGGCGACTTTCTTCCCTCCACATACACGCTGGTCGCATCATAGAGCACCAGTGAACCATCGTGTAAATGCCGTGCAGCAAGGGCATCCTCTATCTCCGCCTGCCGTGCAATCAGCCAATCCATAGCCCCATACAGCTCGGCCACCTCTGCAGAGGTGATCCCAAGAATATCTCCTAGAGACGTCGACAGCGTTTCCACTCCCAGCCCTCTGGCAGTGGCCAGCTTGGAGGACGGAGCCAAAAGACGCGAGACAATCATTCCCAATACCAGATCCCGCTCGCGGCATCTCTCTTGTGAAATGATCGCTTCCAGATCTAGCTTCCGTATCATCCCCAACGCCGCAGCCACATGGCCGTGCGGAAGGGACCGCTCAATCTGAAAATCCTCTTGAGCACCAGAAAAAATTTCTCCCTTCAGCGCCCGACGCACCACATCAATGACATCCAAAGGAAGATGGGAAATATTCCCCACAGTCTCGTGCTTGACTTTTCCTTCCTCTCGAAAGGTACGCCGCAAGAGATGAGTTTCATACACTTTTCCCTTGTACTTTCGTCTGGTGGTGGCTACGTGAACTGGTTCGGTTCTGCTTGGCATGAAAATGGAAGTCAAGAAAGAATATGCTAATTTAGTGGCTACACATCCCGACCAAAAATAACCTAACCCCTAAATATCATTTTACTTAATAAAATAATGGCCGCGAACTTCCGACTAGAGTTTTTTGGGAGGGTTAACGTCTGTTAGGCCGCACCTTTCGGAATATCAGCGTCAGTTATCTGAACGATTCGAAGAGACTACAGCCGGGAGCATCGGAGATGGTCCGCGATTTGGGATACGCTGGCTGATCCTAGTCCAGCAAAACATAGCGCTTGTACATGGATTCTACTCTCCTGTAATTAGCCGCGGATAAGAATAGCGAAGCCCATTCTTCTTTTTCGGGGATGAGCGTTAATCGCCAAAAGTACGCACCCAAAGCTAGAGTCTGGTAGCAAGGGATGGAGATGTTGCCGCGGTTGAGCCTCTCACGGACGGCACCTTATGACCGAATCACCAAGACGAAATTGGACCGTCAATACCGCCGTCATGACTGATTGACATTTGATGGACCGGCGGATAGACTTTGGTCCTCCACATAGCGGTAATTCTGCCGCTCACTTGAATTTCCTCCCAGGCGGCGACCAGCCGGCCAATCGTGGAGGGGGCAAACACGGACAGAGAAAAAGCGCAGGGTCTGTCAGGAGAAATGCTTTCCCAGAAGTAAACTTACCCATTAAAAGGATGTGCCGCCTTGAAAGCATTGCAGGTGATTAGATCAACCTATGCCGAACTACTCGACAGCGCTGTGGGTGTCGCTGCCGATGTCGGTCGAAGTGTTATCAGGTTGGGCCAGG
>JACRDE010000249.1 GCA_016212935.1 Desulfomonile tiedjei
CAGGATCAAAGATCGTCCACGATCCGAGGCTGGTCTGGAATACTGTTGAAATGGTCCGAGAAGCGGGCGGTATCCCGGTGATGAGCAAAGCCGGCCACGCGTTCATCAAAGAAAGAATGCGATTGGAAGACGCCATTTACGGCGGTGAAATGTCAGCACATCATTACTTCCGCGATTTTTCCTACGCGGACAGCGGAATGATACCATGGCTACTGCTGGTAGAAACGATCTCCACTGAAAACAAGCCCCTCTCGAAACTGATTGAAACCAGGCTGCAGAAATACCCCGTCAGCGGTGAGATCAACAGGAAGGTTTCGGATCCTCCGGGCGTGCTCAAGAAAATCGAAGCCCACTATAAGGGAAAAGAACTGTCCACGGATTACACAGACGGCGTAAGCATGGAGTTCAAGGATTGGCGGTTCAATCTGCGCGCTTCCAATACCGAGCCGGTGATACGGCTCAATGTGGAATCGAGACAGAATCCGGAGCTCATGAAAGAAAAGACGGAAGAACTCCTGAACCTTATTGAACAATTCAGCTAGATATAGCGTGTGCGATGGCCAATCGCGCTGGCCTCTTCGAGCAGCGATCCTTCAAGATTGGTAGCCACCTGCCTCCGCGCCGGCAATTTATGTTTCGTTGTGGCCTTGTCCGCAGTGGGAGGAGGTATTATACGAATTCGCAATCAAAGAAGGAAAATCGGAGAAACCCTTCTTGTAAGAAGTGTTTCCCCGAACCCCATCCCAGGAATTTTTAGCAATTCGCCTGAATCCTCATTTTTCCGACGGAAAAATCAGGATTCAGGCAAGTGTTAAAAGTTTTTTGGAAGGGTCTGGGGAACCTTTTTCTACGAAAAAGGTTCCCCAGATCTTACTGCTTTGAAAGCGAATTGGTATTATCTGTTTTTTCCCCTGGCTGGAACAGTCAAGCGAACGCGGTAAGAAAAGCGATACGCAGCCAGGTGGGCTCCTACGGCATTGAAAAAATCGGCCCAGAGATCCACCTCTTCGCAGATTTGGCTCTCCTCGTCGAGGAATTCCCTAATTTCTTCGATACGGAGATATCCCGTCAATTCTTCATCAGGCAGCGGCGCACAAAAGTGCAGGAATTCCTCCTCTGAAAGAAAAACCTCCAAAGGGTCCACGCCAAGCTCTTCCCACACGTTGATCAGGCAAGCGGTTCCGTGAAGGATCATTACTGCAGGCCAATTACTCGGAGGCGGCCAGGAGGGGCCTTTTTCGGCCTCTGAAGGTTGGGTCAAGTCCAGGAGTGATCGTGAAAGTTGCTCGGAGATTTTCACCTTGAAAGGTGGGAACTGCTTTCCCACAAATTCCCTGGGGACCATCATCCTGCGTTTGCGAGCGGTTCCGGGCGACGGGTAGCGGATTCGAACTCTGCTCTCATGTTTTCTATTCTGCCCTGGGGAAATTCCTCGACCTTTGAAAACTCGGGGTCAAGGGTGCTCGAGTTGCGGAAGAATTGGAGCACAAAAGGCCTTTCAGGGCCGAGAGCGTCCCGAATTTCCCGGATCTGGGGTTCTTCGACCAATCCTGGCACGGCAGTTGTGCGGAACACTACTTCCAGGTCGGAGCGCTTAAGTATCCCTATGCTTCTCTTGATGATACGAATGTCTATGGGCACGCCTGCCACAGCCGAGTATTCCTTCATATTGAGTGGAGCCTTGACGTCCATATAGACGGCATCAATGAGCCGCCGACCAATGAGCTCCTTCAGCATTGAAGGGTTGGAACCGTTGGAGTCCAGCTTGATTCTAGTTCCGGTTTTTCGCAGAGTTCTCAGCAGATCAGGGAGCTCTTTTCGGGCAGTGGGTTCTCCGCCTGTTACCGTTATCCCGTCAATCCAGCCCCTGCGAGCCCTTAAGTTGCTGAGGACTTGATCCAGCGGATAGTCCGGCAGGGACGCCGGTTCCAGCACCAGACGACTGTTGTGGCAGGCAGGGCAGCGGAAGCCACAGCCTCCCAGGAAGACCACTGAGCACAGTTTTCCCGGCCAATCTATCAATGATGAAGGAATGAATCCTTTTATGCCTCGCATTAAGTCTCCGACTTATCCGTCAGCGTTTTTACACGAACCGGTGAGCCGCCGATTTTGTGTCTGGAATGCGCTGGCTCTGAAGCATTTCGCATTCAGGAAATTGTTGTCGCATAGGGGCCGGCGGATGGTCACCCGGTGCTTAAGCACCGGGCTATTTTCAGTAACCCCTCCGGGATTTGCAGACGGAGAGTCCCTTGGGGACGCTGGATAGTAGCCCGGGAATTCATTGCCGGGAACAACAAGATCATCCCCCGGTTTCCTCTCATTCCGCTATTTTGAGACAGCCACTCAGTGCGAGCCTTGGATCTTCGAGCGACTCTAATAGCGTATCAGTTCGTGTCACATCTTTTGCAGTGGGTCTCCAAATATCTTCTTATATGGCCGGCTCCAGTAATCACTTCTCGTGCATCCGACACGAGAATCGGGAGCTGTTTTTCCGACAACGACACGCATTCGTAGTAGGCAAGCATGGCAAGAGCCTCTATGTTCTCGTGGTCCAACTGCATTACTGTGACGCCGTTCAGGCTCTGCAGATCCACGTGACTCTTGATCCAATCGCATTTGCCGCAGCCCTGCTTGGTAAACAAATAAGTCATTTGGTCGCCTCCTTCTTTCACGCCCTAATCCAATAAATTAAATCAAATTTCTGAATCTATCCTTGAGTTCGCCTCGCTTGCCCTTGTTCCAGCTCGACACCTTGGTGAAATACCCTGTGATGCGGGTAATCTGCTCCACATGGTCGGAGTGGCAATACGTACAGGTATCGTGAAGTCCGCGGGCGGTTCGGCCGCATGATACGCAAGTGGTCAATTCCGGTGAAAATGCGATCTGATCGTTCTGGGTCATCCTGAATGTCTTCACCACGAAGTTCGCCAGAGACTCCGCGCTGGGGCGGCTCTCTCCGAGCCATACGTGAGTCAACGATCCCGCCTCGATCAATGGATGGAACAGCCCTTCCCGCTTCACCCGCTCGATGGGATCAACCAGCGCGCCCACATTGAAGAGCGTGGAGTTGGTGTAGTAAATCTCGTCCCTGGTGAGATCGCCCTTCACAACCTTCTGCGCCTCGGGATAAAGCCTCATGTCGAGCTTTGCGAAACGATACGCCGTGCTTTCGGCAGGTGTCTGTTCCAATACGAAGCGCATGTTGTACTTCTTGCCAAGGCGTGCTGCAACCAGATTCATGTGGGCTATCACCCTAAGGCCGAACTTGATCGAATCCTCTGTCTCGTGAAGCTCCTCGCCGGTGTGGTACTCGACCATCTCGTTGAGCCCGACCATACCGATGAGATAAGTCACCCTGTACATCCTCAGATAGGATTCGCCGTCTCGGTCCATGGACAATAGGGCCAGCGGCCCGGTTTCGCCAAGGGATAGCAGCCTCTCGATGAAGGCCTTCTTCTGAAGGTGAGCCTCTGCAGCTACTGAAATCCGCTCGGTGAGGAGCGAAAACAACTTTGTATCGTCTCCTGCCGATTCGTACGCAATCCTCGGCAGGTTTATGGTCACGTTCTGCATTGCTGAATAACGCATCTTCCACGGATGCACAGCGTCGTCCAGGTCGCTCTTTTCGAGCTTGAACGAGAGGCGGCAGCACTCGGAAATCTTTGCAGTGTCTCCACGATCGAAAACAAAGTAAGTGTTGCCCTTTTCCCCGGCTATGTCGCAGATGTGATGCAGAAACTTCTCATGGCCGGGAGTTTTGAAGAATTTTTCCGTGATGTGCACGAGAGGCTTGGGGAAGAAAAACGGGCGTCCTGCTCCATCGCCCTCACGGTACACGTCGAACAGCGTCCAGACGAAATTCTGCGCTTCAGGCAGATATTCGGCATAAGTGTGTCCGGTGAATTCACCGCCGGGTCCGATCGCCTGGGTGTTCTCAAAATGTTTCGGTATTTCCCAGTAAAGGTTTATATCCGTGAAAATCGCCTGGCCGCCCCGAGCAACTGCCTGCTGGGAAAACTCGAATATGAGCATCTGAGCCAATTGCCTTACTTCCCTCGCCGGAAGCCCTCTCAGGTACGGGGCAAAAAAGAGGTTCACGGCGTCCCAGCCGATGGCACCGGCAAAGTGGCTCTGCAATGCTGCTGCAAACTTCACCATGTGGGCAAGAAGCACTTCCGGATGTTTCGCAGGCTTGGCCATTGCGAGCGAGTTCGGGAGATTCAAGCCGAATTTTTTTATATACTCCAGCGACTGACCTGAACAGTAAGGTCGATCAATGAAGCCCAGATCGTGAAGATGAATGTCACCGCGCATGTGCGCGTCACCCACGCTCTGATCGAACACGTTCAGGAGCGCGTATTCCTTCTTAATGTTCTCGGCCAGGGTAAGATTGGTGGCCTCAGGCCCGTGAGGAACGTTCGCGTTTTCCTTGTTCGGTCGGGTAATGAGCTGGTCCACATCGTATAGTGGCACTCCAAGCCTTGTGTGATGCCGTCTTTCGCTCTCCAGGCCGCGTTCCAGGAGTTTGGCGTTAACCATTTCTCTGATTAGCGGAGCGGTTATCATTTTTATTCCGCTTCGCTTGACATCGTTTTCCACTTCAAGACTGATGTCTTCTGCAGTCCCCTCGTCGATAAAGGTCTCTCTGAGCAGCGCGTCAACAATCCTGCTGCGGTCCCAACCGTCCATAGCCTCGCTGGAAGTGCGGACGAACAAGGCCATGTCCGTGGTTTCCGTGTGCCGAGGCGAATCTTTTTTTTCAAATCGCGTACGGGCTTGTGGTCCTCCTCGCCCCGAATCGATTTCGCCCTTAGTGTCATCACCTCCTGGAGCCACATTCGAATGGCTCACCAACTGAGCGTAATTATTCCTCAATGCAGTCAAGGTGCGCCTCCCTTCCTTCGGAGCCAGGTCTTTTTTCACTTGCGTATTCTAGAGAACTCCACCACATCGTCAGACATGCAGAGCAAGAGCTTGTAGGTCAGACAACATGGGAATTCTAAGCTAGAGGTAACTACTTGCCTCTTCGCGAAGCAAACCTGCTCCGTCCCGTAAAATTTAAAATATAATTAAAGGTATTCCTCTAGAAAGGGCAGGCATTGAGTCGCCATGCCCGTATCTTGTGGA
>JACRDE010000015.1 GCA_016212935.1 Desulfomonile tiedjei
GCTGCTCGATAATACTTGAGGATTGAGTCCACTACAGACAGCACCTGTTCGTCACTCATGTTTTTGGCAATGACCTCGCCAAGCATTGGATCTTTGCCGCCGGCACCCCCAACCATCACGATCCATCCCTTTGGAAGCCCGATCAGCCCAATGTCCTTGAGTGCAGGTTCGACACACGAATTGTAACATCCGGCAATACCGATTTTAACTTTCGCAGTTATTTTGGGAAATGGGTGGAAACGTTCGATCAACCTGCTTGCAAAAGACACTGTATCGCGTTGGCCACGAGTGCAGAATGAATTTCCCGGACAGACTTTCACGTATTGCTGGCAGAGGGCTGCGCCGACCTGCGGTTTTGCTCCAAGGGCTTCATACACTGCGTCTATGTCTTTTTCCTCTATGCCAAGCAAAGCCAGTCGCTGAGCTCCAGTGATTTTGAGAGTCTTCACTCGGAAGGCCTCAGTAACATCGGCGATTCGTTGGGCAGTGGCAAGGTCCATGATTCCGCCCAAGAGTGGGGCCATGATTGCGTAGGTCTGTCCGTCTCTTTGAAGAATTGCCGCTTTGGATAACAGGTCATCTTTCATTGCTGGAACTTTCTCATACCAACCTCCGTGGCGTAGACCGCCACGACGATGTTATACGAATTCGCTTTCAAATATGTAAAATTGGGGAGGCACTTCTTGTAAAAAGTTCCTCCCCGAACCCCACCTCAAGAACTTTTAGCACTCGCCGGAATCCCCATTTCCTGAAAGGAAATTTGGGGTTCCGGCAACTGATAGAAGTTTCTGGAAGGGGGTTTGGGGGGAAACTCTTTAAAAAGAGGTTCCCCCAATCTTGCTGATTTAAAAGCGAAATGGTATTACCTACTTGGAAGCGCTCCGGTATCAGACACAGATGGCTTTCTTGAATTCCTCCAGGCCGATCTTGTCGATGACTCTGCCGAGGCGCATTTTCTTGGCCCACGTGCAACCCTCAAAAAAACCAATGATGTTCCGTACCAAGTTCTGCGCTTCCTGCTCGTTCAAGCCTTCCGAAATGAGATCGCCGAATCTTGGTTTTGCTCCGCAGTTTCCGCCAGCAGTCAGAGTCCAACCATCCGTCGATCCCTTAAGACCGATCTCTTTGACCGAAGGAGCGGCACAGCCATATTCACAGCCTGCAACTCCGATCTTGAATTTGGCTGGGAGAGGATATCCATGGTATAGCCTGTCCAATTTCATGCCCAACCCCATGGCGTCTTGTTTGCCATGCCGACAATAGGTTGTTCCCGGGCAGAATTTGACCATGCGTACACACAGACCGATGGCGTAGCCGATTTCCATCTTGAGTTCATACCATACGGCGTCCAAATCGTCTTCTCTGATCCCGATTACAGCAATGCGTTGGCCGGAAGTAAGCTTCAGTGCGCCCGCATTGTACTTTTTTGCTACATGCACCAATTTCTTGAAGACGGTCGCGTCAAGGAATCCGCCTGGGATATGGGGCGCAATAGCGTAGGTCTCCCTGTCCCTTTGTAGGATTGCCCCTTTTTCTTCCAATATGTCCGCTTTCATTCTGCACCTGGCTCGCACGCAATTCCTTGCCATTCAGGAGATTAGATTTCCGCGCTCGTGGGGTCGATAATTCTCCTGACCTCTGAAATGCGATTCGCGGGAAATCCGCCTTCTTGGGCGTGCTTAATGATCAATTCCGCGTTTGGCGAAATATAGATACAGTAAATCTTGTCATCCGTGACATAGCTTTCTACCCACTGGATCTGAGGCCCCAGTTCTTCAAGTACTTGACAGGATTTTAGCGAAATGGCCTGAATCTGCTCAGTGGAAAGACTTCCCGCTGCCTGCAATTCTCGCTCGATAACATATTTCGGCATGATGAATACCCCCTGTTTTCAAACCGTTGTCGTTTTACCGACTGCTGATAATGTGGCTTCAAGCATGAGAATCATTGCTGTCCCAGCACTTCATCTGCAACGTCTTTCAGGCCAAGCTCTTCCAGTTTTTCTCTGGTGGGGATGCCCGTTTCCTTATCCCAGCCGCGCAGCTCGTAATACTCATCCTTCATCTGCTCGAACTTTTCTTTGTCGAGGACGGCCCCTTTGTATTTCCCTTTAGAAAGCGGCTGCTCAAAAAATTTCTTCGGCAATGAATCATCTGCCCTGGTCAGGCCCTGTCGGACATCGAACATTCGTTCCAAATTGCGTACTCTTTCTGAGACTTTGAGAACTTGGTCGACTCCCCATTCCTTTCCAGTTACCATGTTGAAATAGCGAGTGGCCATCTCCGAATCTTGGAAGATAAACAGTCCGTAGAGCCATTTGCATATTCCCAGATTGTCAGGAACACGTTCCATGTGCTCGGATATAATGGTGGCAAGAGGCTTGCCCTTGTAGGAGCTCGGTATCGCTGCCTCTTCGCTGCCGAATTGCTCCTTTGCAACCTTCTGGAACCATTCTGGTGCGTTGTGCCAGTCAACTTCAAGAAGGGCCGCTCTCAAGGGGAGAGGGTCTCCACGGTGGCCAACCGCCTGCCCCAGTGCTGAAGCTTTGAACGCTCGAAACTCGTACGGATGGGGAGCCAGTCCTTTCACTTGATCCAGCTTCTCGACAGCCTCGGGTCCGATGCTTGCAGCGAAAACCTTCTGCCCTTCGGCCAGCAGATCGCCGTACCCTTCCCTGGCTCCGATCTTACGTATGGTCGTGAGAATGGCTTCCTTGCTTCCTCGATCCATAGCTACGCCGTCGGTGTCCTTAGACGTGATAAGGCCATCGTGGTAAAGCTCCATTAGCAGGCCGATGGACGCCGAGGTTTCAGTGTGGTCTATGCCGAGCCGATTGTTGAGCACTGTTGCTTCCCAGAACACATCCATGTCCAGGTTCCATACGCCACCCGTGAAACCACTGAACGGTTCGCACGAGGCGACCCCTTTACCGATGCCCGGCACTGAGAGGAAGTTCATGCAACGGTTCGGGCAGCAGAAGCATCCCATATTTCTGATCTTGTGCTTCTCGACGAAAGCTGGCCCCTGGTAGCCTTGAATGATCTCCTCCCAGTGGACATCCTCGAAATAGCCCACGGGGAAAAAGCTCAAATCGTACATCACAGTCTGGAACCTGACATCCCCCCAATTTGAAAGCTCCTGGTATGCCGGGTGTTCGCGCATCTCGCGTATGACTTTTACCGAAAGATCCAAAAGGTCGTCTGGTCTGGCAACCCTCACGCCGCCTGAGCCGCGGACAGCAATGGCTTTGAGGTTTTTGGACCCCATTACCGCTCCCATTCCGGTTCTTCCTGCTGCATCGCCGGTCTCTGTTATCAGGCAGGCAAAGCGCACTAATCGTTCCCCTGCCGGCCCAATACAGACAACTTTGATTTCCGGGTCGCTTAATTCCTGCTGAATAGCCTTCTGAGTCTCAAGAGTGTCCCTACCCCACCGATGCTCCGCATCCCGGATTTCCACGGCTCCATCTCTGATCCAGAGATAGCATGGCCGTTCCGACTTGCCTTGGATGACGATGTGATCGTAGCCTGCATACTTCAGTTCTGGGCCCCAATATGCGCCGAAATTGGACTTTGCCCGTAACTTGCTCATTGGAGAGACCGCAGTCACATCTACCCGGCCGGACCCGGGCATTGCGGTACCAGATAGGGGCCCCACGTTGAAAATAAGAGGATTTCCTGGATCAAACGGGTCGGTCCCAGGCTTATAGGAGTCGTAGATCAACCGCACACCGAGACCTCGACCGCCAATGTAATTCTCTACATAGTGTTCGGTAGGTTCAGTGGAAACTTTTCTATCGCTCAGGTCTATTCTCAGTATTTTACCCACCCAGCCGTACATGTCATTCCTCCGCTAAGGCAGTCTTGACCAACACAGGTATGCGATTGGCGTTTTCTATCAGCTTCAAATAGGTCTCTTTTGAAAGTTCCTCATAGGCCAATGCACCCGTGGGACAGACCTTTACACATGTAGGGTCAC